>NZ_JBWKMB010000007.1:0-187172 GCF_056431025.1 Nitratireductor lacus
CCATCTCGAGCGCTGTCTGTTCGGGGGCCGGTGTCTTCAACATGACCCAGTGAATCAAAAACCCCCGGCAAATGCCAGGGGTTTGTCAGCAGTCTGAGCGGACCCGAAGGCCCGCTTTTCTCATTCTTAAATCGAAGAACCCGCCTGAGGTCAGGCGGCTTCCTTCTTTGGCTGAATCAGGCCGCGCGCGACGAGAAGCTCGGCGATCTGAACCGTGTTGAGGGCAGCGCCCTTGCGCAGATTGTCGGCCACGACCCACAGAGCCAGACCGTTGTCGACCGTCGGATCTTCACGCAGGCGGCTGATATAGGTGGCGTCTTCGCCGGCGCTCTCGTAAGGCGTCACGTAGCCGCCGTCCTCGCGCTTGTCGATCACCTGGCAGCCCGGCGCCTCGCGCAGGATCTCGCGCGCCTCGTCGGCCGTGATCGGCTTCTCGAACTCCAGGTTCACGGCTTCCGCATGGCCGATGAACACCGGCACGCGCACACAGGTGGCCGTGAGCTTGATCTTCGGGTCGAGCATCTTCTTGGTCTCGGCGACCATCTTCCACTCTTCCTTCGTAAAGCCGTCTTCCATGAAGACGTCGATATGGGGAATGCAGTTGAAGGCGATGCGCTTGGTGAACTTGTTGGTCGAGATCGGATCGGCGACGAAAACGGCGCGCGTCTGCTCGAACAGCTCGTCCATGCCTTCCTTGCCCGCGCCGGAAACCGACTGATAGGTGGACACGACAACGCGCTTGATCGTCGCTGCCTCATGCAGCGGCTTCAGCGCGACCACAAGCTGCGCCGTGGAACAGTTCGGATTGGCGATGATGTTCTTCTTGGTGAAGCCGTCGACCGCGTCGGGGTTCACTTCAGGAACGATCAGCGGCACGTCCGGGTCGTAGCGCCAGGCCGACGAATTGTCGATCACGACGCAGCCCTGCTTTCCGATCTTAGGAGAATACTCCTTGGAGATCGAACCACCGGCCGACATCAGGCAGATGTCGGTGTCGGAAAAGTCGTAGGACTCGAGTGCCTTAACCTTCAGCGTCTTGTCGCCGTAGGAAACCTCGGTGCCGACGGAACGGCGGGAAGCAAGCGGGACGATCTCGTCTGCCGGGAAGCCGCGCTCTTCGAGGATATTGAGCATTTCGCGGCCGACATTCCCCGTGGCGCCGGCGACAGCTATCTTGAAACCCATGTGGTTTTTAACTCCTGTCTCTCTCCGCTTGGCTTTGATTTGAAGGCCTGCAGCCAGCAGGCATCTTCTCCCCGGCTAGGCCCGGGGAGAGAACGAGCAGCCGAGGTGTCAGACCGTTTTGGTCGTCGTTTTGGCTGTCGTTTTGGTAAAGCAGAGACCGACGCTGCCGTTCCCGGCTGCGTTTAAAAAACTTTGTGCAAATGGCGCTTCGTGATGCGCGCGCATGGCAAAGGGGTCTCCGTTTCCGCGCGTTGTTTTACGCTGAATCAGGCGCAAGTCAACGAAATAGCGTGCGCGGCCGGCCATGCCGGCCGCAAACAGGGGTCAGGCGAGCGCCTTGTATTTGGCCACGATGGCGTCGCCCATTGCCGTGGTGCCAACCTCGGTCATGCCTTCAGACATGAGGTCGCGGGTGCGCAGGCCGTCTTCCAGAACCGCAGCGATGGCCTTCTCGAGGCGGTCTGCCTCTTCAACCATGTTGAAGGAATAGCGCAGGCACATGGCGAAGGAAGCGATCATGGCGATCGGGTTTGCGATGCCCTGGCCGGCGATGTCCGGTGCGGAACCATGTACCGGCTCGTAGAGCGCCTTGCGCGAGCCGGTCTTCTCGTCCGGCGCGCCGAGCGAAGCCGAAGGCAGCATGCCGAGCGAGCCGGTGAGCATGGCGGCAACGTCAGACAGCATGTCGCCGAACAGATTGTCGGTGACGATGACGTCGAACTGCTTGGGCCAGCGCACGAGCTGCATGCCGCCGGCGTCGGCCAGCATGTGGGTCAGCTCGACGTCGGAATACTTCGCCTTGTGCGTGTTGGCGACGACCTCTTTCCAGAGCACGCCCGACTTCATGACGTTGTGTTTTTCCATGGAGCAGACCCTGTTGCTCCGGGTGCGGGCAAGCTCGAAGGCCACGCCGGCAATGCGTTCGATCTCGTAGGTGTCGTAGACCTGCGTGTCGATGCCGCGCTTCTGGCCATTGCCAAGGTCGATGATCTCCTTGGGCTCGCCGAAATACACGCCGCCGGTCAGCTCGCGCAGGATGAGGATGTCGAGGCCTTCGACGACTTCCGGCTTGAGGGAGGACGTGGCGGCCAGCGCCGGGTAGCAGATGGCCGGACGCAGATTGGCGAACAGCTCCATCTCCTTGCGCAGGCGCAGAAGGCCGGCTTCCGGGCGAACCTCATAGGGAACGCCGTCCCACTTGGGACCGCCGACCGCGCCGAACAGCACGGCATCCGCCGCCATGGCCTTGTCCATGTCGGCATCGGAGATCGACTGACCGTGCGCGTCATAGGCGCAGCCGCCGACGAGGCCTTCCTCGGTCTCGAACCCGGCGCCAAAGTCGGCGTTCATCATGTCGATGAGTTTCTTGACCTCGGCCATTGCCTCGGGGCCGATGCCGTCGCCGGGGAGAAGAAGGAGTTTGCGCGTTGCCATGGAATGCCTCTCGAACTGGTAATTCGAGGGACTTGCTAATCCGCCGCGCCGGATTGCGCAAGGCTGGCAGGTCAGGAAGCGGTACGGTTGCGCCTGAGCGCGGTCACCTCGATCTCGATCTTCATCTCCGGCTCATTGAGCTCGCAGACGATCATGGTGGCTGCTGGCCGGATATCGCCGAAGGCTTCGCCGAGGATCGGGAAGACCCGGGACACATAAGAGCGGCTGGTTACGTAGTAATGCGCGCGCACCACGTCGGCGAGCTCGAAGCCGCCCTCGGTCAGCGCTGCGCGAATGGTGGAAAGGCAGTTGCGTGTCTGCTCTTCCACGCTGTCGGGCATGGCCATGGTTGCATAGTCATAGCCCGTGGTGCCGGAAACGAAGCACCAGTCTCCATCAACCACCGCGCGGCTGTAGCCTGCGGTCTTCTCGAAGGGAGATCCGGTGGAGATGAGGCGGCGCTGGCCGCCTCTGTCATCCCGGCTTACGCCCACGGATGGCTTTCCGTATACTTGTTCTCGAAGGTCTCGATGGCCGGAGCCTTCTCCATGGTGAGGCCGATGTCGTCGAGGCCGTTCAGCAGGCAGTGCCGCTTGAAGGCGTCGATCTCGAACTTCACCACGCCACCGTCCGGGCCGCGGATTTCCTGCTCTTCAAGATCGATGGTCAGCGTCGCATTGGAACCACGCTGTGCGTCGTCCATCAGCATGTCCAGTTCTTCCTGGCTGACCTTTATGGGCAGAATGCCGTTCTTGAAGCAGTTGTTGTAGAAAATGTCGGCGAAGCTGGTGGAGATGACGCAGCGAATGCCGAAATCGAGCAGCGCCCACGGGGCATGTTCACGGCTCGAACCGCAGCCGAAATTGTCGCCGGCGACGAGAATGCTGGCGTTGCGGTAGGCCGGCTTGTTGAGAACAAAGTCCGGGTTCTCGGAACCATCTTCGTTGAAACGCATTTCGGCGAAAAGCCCGGCGCCGAGGCCGGTGCGCTTGATCGTCTTGAGATAATCCTTCGGAATGATCATGTCGGTGTCGACATTGACGATCGGCATGGGCGCGGCGACGCCCGTCAGCTTGGTAAACTTGTCCATGAATCCTGGTCCGTTGTCTGCGCGGCCATTTTATCTGCCGCCTCTCAATACACAAGCCGACCCCGCAAAGCAAAGCTCTCTTGTTTTTGTCCCTCAAGCGCCGGGCGGGCGCATACGCGCCCTTGGCTTTCGGCGCACAGGCGCCGGCGGCCGATCGGCCTTGCCATCCTGCTGCGCAGAATGGAAATCTTTCTTCCATTCGGATTGTGCAAGGAAGTTTTCCCTTGGCCAATGGTCCTGTCTTGCTTCGAATGCAGTACTGAGCCATGAAACGGATATGCATCATCATCCAGCACAGCTTCGCCGCTCGGTTCTTTACGTGCCCGCCAGCAATGAAAAGGCGCTGGTCAAAAGCGCAACGCTTGCCTGCGATGCGGTGATCTACGATCTGGAAGATGCCGTCGGACCGGAAGAAAAACTGGATGCGCGCGAGAGGCTGCGCGACTTTCTGAATGGCGGGGATCGTCCGCGCTGCGAGGTCGTCGTGCGCATCAATGCGCTCTCCAGCATCTGGGGAACGGAAGATTTTCTGGCTGCGCGCGCGGTGAAGCCCGATGCCATTCTCCTGCCCAAGGTGAATGGCCCCCGTGACATTCTCGACGCGGATGCGGCGCTTGATGAAACCGATGCGCCGCGCAGTCTGAAGCTCTGGGCCATGATCGAGACACCGCGCGCCGTGCTCAATCTGGGGCCGATCGCGGAGCTCGGGCGCGATCCGGCTGCGCGCCTCTCCTGTCTCGTTGCCGGCACGAACGACCTTGCCAAGGAAACCGGCGTCGAACTGACGGAAGATCGCCGTTATCTGGCGCCGTTCCTTTTCCAGCTTGTCATGGCGGCGCGGGCCGGCGGCATCTCGGTGCTTGATGGCGTTTCCAATGATTTCCGCGACCTCGACGCATTCGGGAAAGGCTGTCGGGAGGCGCGGTCGATGGGTTTCGACGGGAAGACGCTCATCCACCCGGCGCAGATCGCGCCGGCCAATGCGGTTTTTGCGCCTTCCTCCGAAGCCATTGCCGAGGCCGAGGCCATCGTTGCCGCCTTCGCAGATCCCGAAAACGCCGGACGCGGCGTGATTTCCCTGAACGGACGCATGGTGGAGCGCCTGCACCTGGAGATGGCGCAGACACTGCTCGAGCGCGCCAGAGCAATCAGACTGAAAGAGATTGGGGAGACGGCCCGATGAGGCTCTATCGTTTTTTGACCGGCCCGGACGATGCCAGCTTCTGTCACAAGGTGACGGTGGCTTTGAACAGGGGCTGGCTGCTCCATGGTTCCCCCAGCTATGCCTATGATGCCGAGGCCAAATCGATGCGATGCGGCCAGGCCGTCTACAAGGAAATCGACGGGCTGGAATACACGCCGGAGATGAAGCTCGGCGACTACTAGTGTAATTAAAGTTGCGCCCCGGTTCGTTTCTTGCTTTCCTCTCTTCGGGCAAGGGAGGGGGACGAAATGAACACGATCAATATCGTCAATGCAGGAAATCACTCACCGGAAGAGAGTGGCTCCGTGCGGTTGCGTTGCAACTACTCAATCATGGAGGCGACCGGCTATATAATCATCTGGGCGGTTGTCTCTGTTGTCACGCTCGGGATCGGCGCATTCTTCGCGATCTACTATTTCTACAAGTCGATCATCAACAAGACCTACCTGATCAACCGGGAAGGGCATGCCATCGCCAGGCTTGAGTGCGAACTCAACCTTGCCGAAATCATCGGGCACGTGATCCTCTGGATCGTTCTGACCGTTATCACGTTTGGAATCGGGCTGCTGTTCTACATGTTCCGAACACTGCGCCTGTGCATGAACAAGACGCGGATGGTTCGCCTTTAGATCGTCCTTTGTGCGTCCGGATGGACGCAGGACGATCTAAACGATTGATGGAACATCGGAATAACCCGAAAACCGGATTCCACTTTTCGGTCCGATGCTACAGGATCAGGCAACGGCCTCTTCGATCCGGGCCATATCGTCGTCGGATAAGCCGAAATGATGGCCGACCTCGTGAATGAGCACGTGGTTGACGATATCTCCCAGCGTTTCTTCGTTCTCGGCCCAATAGTCGAGGATCGCACGGCGGTAGAGGGTGATGCGGTTGGGGCCCTCGCCGGTCGCCGGGTTCCAGCGTTCGGCGATGCCGCGCCCTTCAAACAGGCCGAGCAGGTCGAAAGGCGTCTCCAGAGCGAGATCGTCCATGATCTCCTCCGTGGGAAACTCGGCCACCTGGATGATGATCTCGCCGGTCAGCGTGCGGAAGTCATCGGGAAAATTCGCATAGGATTCAAGCGCCAGTAGCTCCATCTCCTGAAGCGAAGGCGAAAGCTGGCTTTCCCAGGCCCGTGTCTGATAGATGCGTGCCATTCCTAGTCCTTTGAGGCGCCATATAGCGGTTTATGTGGCCGCTTTCGAGTACGAAATGCGCCCCTGCATTCGGCGTCAGACATCAAAAATCAAAATTTGGCCGAAGTCTCGCGCCCTGATAAAGAGCAAATGGGGCGATGAACAGCCCCGTTGTCTATTGCGAAAGCGAGAGTGGAATGTTTTTGCGAACGGTTCTCGGCGGCGTTCTGGCGTTGCCGTTTCTCATGGCGGGGCAGGCGTTGGCGCTTGGCCCTGCGGCGCTTCCCTCGACGGGGTTTGCCAAGCAGAATGGCGGAAATGTCATTCTTGCCCAGGCGGGAGACCCGCGTGTCAGCGGCCTGGAAGAGCAGGTGCGCCAGCTCAACGGGCGGGTGGAAGAGTTGAATTTCCAGATTCTGCAAATGCAGGATCAGCTCCGGCGGATGCAGGAAGACAATGAATTCCGCTTCCAGGAACTGGAAAAGAACGGCGGGTCGGGTGCCGCGCCTGCCGGTGGTTTGCCCGATCAGCGAACCGAGCGCATGCCGTCAGACGGCGGCCTCGGGGGCGGACCTGGGGGCGGCCTAGGGGGCGACACGGCGAACGGCATGGAAAGCGGTACACAAAGCGCGTCACGGGACGCGCCGACCGTGGGTGAGCCGCCGCGCGCACTTGGGAGTGTTCGCTTCGATGCGAACGGCAACATTGTCGGCGGCGAAGTTGGCGAACCCATCGACCTCACCCGATCGGGCGAGATCGGGCCGATCGGGCAGGGTGATCAGATGGCATCGCTCCCCTCTGCCGATGATCCGGAAGAACTTTACAGGAATTCCTACGAATTCATCCTGTCGGGCGATTACAAAACGGCGGAGGCCGGGTTCCGTCAGCACATCGAGCGTTTCCCGGGCGACACCCGCACGCCGGATGCACATTTCTGGCTTGGGGAATCCCTTCTGGGGCAGGACCGTTACCGCGACGCCGCCGAGATTTTTCTGCGCGCGAGCCGCGAATATCCTTCGGCCGACAAGGCGCCCGACATGCTTCTCAAGCTTGGCATTTCGCTGGCGGCGATGAACCAGCGCGACGTGGCCTGCGTCACCTATAATGAAATTGGTCAGAAATACCCTGATGTTTCCACGGCGCTGCGTGAGCGCGTGAAGCAGGAACAGGCGCTCGCGGGTTGCTGAACCCGGCGATGCAGCCAGATCCGAGACAGATCTTCGACGGTATCGCATTTTCCCGACAGACCGGGGTGATTGCAGCGGTTTCCGGCGGTGGCGACTCCCTCGCCCTTCTTCTCCTTTTGAAAGAATTCCTTGATTTGCAGGCAGGCGCTCCGGCCCTCACGGCGGTGACGGTGGATCACGCCCTGCGAGCCGAGGCGGCCGAGGAGGCGCGCTTTGTCGCTGCCCTTTGCGCCAGCCGCGGCATTGCCCATCGCACAATGGTCTGGCGCGGCGAAAAGCCGGCGACGGGCATTTCCGCTGCCGCGCGCTCGGCACGGCTGTCACTTCTGGCGCAGGCGGCACGTGAGGCGGGTGCCGGGCTCGTTTTCACCGGCCACACGCGTGACGATCAGGCCGAGACTGTTGCCATGCGCGCCGGGCGCGGCACGGGGCTGGGCAGCGCGGGGATTGCCCCTGCTTCACTCTATGACGGTGCGATCTGGTTTGTCCGGCCGCTGCTTTCTCACGGCCGCGCCGATCTGCGCAGCTATCTGGCATCGCGGGATGTGCGCTGGATCGACGACCCGACCAATGACGATACGGCCTATGAGCGCGTGCGCGTACGCCGGTCGCTGACTCCCGAAATGGCGGCCAGCCGGATTATGGAAGCCGAGACCGCCGCCGCGGGGCGTATTGCGCTTGGTGCGCGCGCAGCACATCTGATCAGTGATCATGCGCGCTGTATGGCACCGGGGCTCTATCGCGTTGATCCGGCGTTTGTCGAGGACGCGGACGCCGAGGCTGCGCTCTATGCCCTGCGGGTGCTGACGGCGATGGCTGGCGGCGCTCTTCATCTGCCTTCCGAAGAGCCATCGGCCCGGGTGCTTGCCGGGCTGCGCGCCGGGGTTTGCGCCACATTGTCGCGGGCGGTGATCGACCGGCGTGCAAGCGGCATCTACCTTCACCGCGAACGGCGCAACCTGCCGACAGGAAACGAAGCGATGTGGGAGGGACTATGGGATCGACGCTACAGGCTTTCCGCGCCGGAAGGCCTGCACATTGCTCCGTTTGGCGCTGCAGCACGCGATCTTTTGCCGGAGGCGAACCCCACCCTGCCGCAGGATCTTCTTTTTGCAGCGCAATTTGCCGAACCGGCTCTGTGGCGCGGCGATGTCTGCATTGGACCCGCGCGTATGGCGGTGCCGGGAAACGGGATCGGCGTGCCAGCCCCATGGGCGCACCTGCTTCCATCCTTCGATATTGACGTCGCGCACGCCCTCATTCGACTGGTTGGCGGCAAAACAGTTCTAAAACTGCCATGAGCGCACCACATTCGGCATGGAAGCTTAACCTAAAGGTGAGCAGGTGGGGCGCCTTGGCTTGGCAAGGAAGCACCGGCTCCCTATGTTAATCCTGACCACGAAAAACGGACGATCGCCGGGCTTCGGCGAGTATGCGGGACTTATATGAATCCGAATTACAGAAACTTTGCGCTCTGGGCGATTATCGCCGTTCTGCTGATTGCGCTCTTCAACCTGTTCCAGGCTCCCCAGCAGCGCGGTGCGACGCGCGATATCGCGTATTCGCAGTTTCTGGAAGAGCTTTCGTCGGGAAGCGTTGAATCGGTGACGATCACGGGCGATCGCATCACCGGCACCTATACGGGCAACCGCACCCCCTTCCAGACCTACTCTCCGGGCGATCCCTCGCTGGTGCAGCGTCTTGAAGAGCGCGGTGTTACGATCAATGCCCGGCCTGAAAGCGACGGTTCCAACTCGTTCCTCGGCTATCTTGTCTCGTGGCTGCCCATGATCTTGATCCTGGGCGTGTGGATATTCTTCATGCGCCAGATGCAGTCGGGCTCGGGCCGCGCCATGGGGTTCGGCAAGTCGAAGGCCAAGCTCCTGACCGAAGCGCATGGCCGCGTCACCTTCCAGGATGTGGCGGGTGTCGATGAAGCCAAGGAAGATCTTGAGGAAATCGTCGAGTTCCTGCGCGATCCGCAGAAATTCCAGCGTCTCGGCGGCAAGATTCCGCGTGGCGTGCTGCTTGTCGGCCCCCCCGGAACCGGCAAGACGCTTCTTGCCCGCTCGGTGGCGGGTGAGGCCAATGTGCCGTTCTTCACCATTTCGGGTTCGGATTTCGTGGAAATGTTCGTCGGTGTCGGTGCGTCCCGCGTGCGCGACATGTTCGAGCAGGCCAAGAAGAACGCGCCCTGCATCATCTTCATCGACGAAATCGATGCGGTCGGCCGTCATCGCGGTGCCGGTCTTGGTGGCGGTAACGACGAACGTGAGCAGACGCTGAACCAGCTTCTCGTCGAGATGGATGGTTTCGAGGCCAATGAAGGCATTATCCTGATCGCAGCCACCAACCGTCCGGACGTTCTGGACCCCGCGCTTCTGCGTCCGGGCCGTTTCGACCGCCAGGTCGTGGTGCCGAACCCGGATGTGGCCGGCCGTGAGAAAATCCTGAAAGTGCATGTGCGCAATGTGCCGATGGCGCCGAATGTCGATCTCAAGATTGTTGCACGCGGGACACCGGGCTTTTCCGGTGCGGACCTCGCCAACCTCGTCAATGAGGCTGCCCTGATGGCCGCCCGGCGCAACAAGCGCCTTGTCACCATGCAGGAATTCGAAGACGCCAAGGACAAGGTCATGATGGGCGCCGAGCGTCGTTCGCACGCCATGACCCAGGAAGAGAAGGAACTGACCGCCTATCACGAGGCCGGTCACGCCATCGTTGCTCTCAACGTGCCGAAGGCGGATCCCGTCCACAAGGCGACGATCATACCGCGCGGGCGTGCGCTCGGCATGGTCATGCAGCTTCCCGAGGGCGACCGCTACTCGATGAGTTACAAGTGGATGATTTCGCGCCTTGCCATTATGATGGGCGGACGCGTGGCCGAAGAGCTCAAGTTCGGCAAGGAGAACATCACCTCCGGTGCTTCCTCCGATATCGAACAGGCGACGAAGCTTGCCCGCGCCATGGTCACCCAGTGGGGCTTCTCCGACGAGCTCGGCCAGGTGGCTTATGGCGAAAACCAGGAAGAGGTGTTCCTGGGCCATTCCGTGGCGCGCCAGCAGAACATGTCGCAGGAAACGCAGCAGAAGATCGACAGTGAAGTGCGCCGTCTGATCGATGAAGCCTACACGACCGCCCGCGATATCCTGACCAAGAAGAAAAAGGGCTGGATCGCCATCGCCGAAGGGCTGCTGGAGTATGAAACGCTTTCGGGCGACGAAATTCAGGCGCTGCTCAAGGGTGAGAAGCCGTCGCGCGATTCCGGCGACGACACGCCCCCGTCCCGCGGCTCGGCCGTGCCGAAGACAGGCACGCGGTCCCAGGGGCAGAAAAAGGGCGGCGATGAGCCCGAAGGCGGCATGGAGCCACAGCCGCAGGGTTGAAGAACCGTCCTTCGGACGGACGTCACTTCCAAAAAGCCGTGAACACCGTTTCACGGCTTTTTGCTATGGTTTGACCAAACCAAAGTCGCGCTACGGTTGAGTTTGCAGGGTTGTCCTGCCTCTTAACTTGCTATTAAGCATAATTCGCAAGCAGACGTTTATTTGAAAAGCGTTACACTGTCTCACAGAATTTGATGCAAACGAGTGCTGCTCCTGTGGCAAAGAGTGAGCGAGGGACGCCGCTTTGACAGAAAAACCAGACAAAGTGCGCCGAACGGGCAGCAAGGGTAAAATGGCAAAAAAATACTTTGGTACGGACGGGATTCGTGGTCGCGCGAACCGCTTCCCGATGACGGGGGAAATTGCGATGAAGGTCGGCATGGCGGCTGGCCTTTCGTTTCAGAATGGCAGTCATCGCCACCGTGTGGTGCTCGGCAAGGACACGCGGCTTTCCGGTTATATGATCGAGAACGCGCTGGTTTCGGGCTTTTGCGCCGCCGGCATGGACGTCTTCCTGCTTGGACCCATACCGACCCCGGCTGTTGCCATGCTGGTGCGGTCGCTGCGCGCCGATATCGGCGTGATGATCTCTGCCTCGCACAATCCCTATTACGACAATGGTATCAAGCTCTTCGGCCCGGACGGCTACAAGCTCTCCGACAAGATCGAAGGCCGCATCGAGGCGATGCTCGACAAGGAGGTCGAGCTGGCGCTTGCCGATAATGGCGGGCTGGGCCGGGCAAAACGTGTCGACGGTGTCCATGACCGCTATATCGAGTTTGCCAAGCGCACCCTGCCGCGCTCCATGTCTCTTTCGGGGCTGCGCATCGTGGTCGACTGCGCCAATGGTGCCGCCTACAAGGTTGCCCCTGCCGTGCTCTGGGAACTCGGCGCCGAAGTGGTGGCGATCAATGACGAGCCGAACGGCGTCAACATCAATGAGGATTGCGGCTCCACGCATCCGCTCGGCCTTGCCAAGAAGGTTCATGAGGTGCGGGCCGATATCGGCATCGCACTCGATGGCGATGCCGATCGCGTGGTCATCGTCGATGAGAACGGCACGGTGATCGATGGCGACCAGATCATGGCGCTCATCGCCCAGTCCTGGCACAAGGCCGGCAAGCTGCAGGGCGGGGGTGTTGTCGCCACTGTCATGTCCAATCTCGGGCTTGAGCGCTTTATGGGCGATCTGAAGCTCGATCTGCACCGGGTGAAGGTTGGCGACCGCTATGTGGTCGAGCGCATGCGTGCCAATGGGCTGAATGTCGGTGGAGAGCAGTCAGGTCATGTCGTCCTCTCGGATTTCTCCACCACGGGAGACGGGCTGGTGGCGGCGCTGCAGGTGCTGGCCTGCATCAAGCGCGAGAACCGCCCGGCGAGCGAGGTCTGCAAGAAATTCGAGCCGGTTCCGCAGCTGTTGAAAAATGTGCGTATCTCCGGCGGGAAGCCACTCGAATCGGCGCCGGTCAAGTCGGCCATTGCCGAGGCCGAGGCCCGGCTCGGCGGCAAGGGACGGCTCGTCATCCGCCCGTCCGGCACCGAACCGCTTATCCGCGTGATGGCCGAGGCTGACGATCCGGCGCTGGTTGAAAGCGTGGTGGATGACGTGATCAACGCAATCGCCGATTCGAAGAACGCAGCCTGACGCGGCAGAACAGAGACAGTGGAGAAGCCGGTGCTCAGCGCCGGCTTTTTTCGTTCCGGCGCTGCATGTTCGCTTAAAGCTGGCGGTTGCCCTCATCTGTCTGCCCACGGCAGGGTGGATGTCTTCCTTCACCTGTTCGGTGGCCTCCCCGGCCCGGCACAAATGGGGCGCTTTCGTCCCTTGATCATGCAATTCCCGCAAAACGTGCATGCCGAACGTGGTTAAGGCTTAGGGTTAAGGCGTATTTAACTTTTTTCCTCAAATACTCCGGGCGAGTTGCAATTTGCCAGTGTGCCCAGGGGGGCGCGGCAACGCCAAGGATGGGAAGATATGTTGAAGTCTATGAAGGTCTTCGGGGCGGCCTTGCTGCTAATCGCTCCGACCGCGGGCTATGCTGCAGATCTGTATGAGCCACCGATCATCGAAGCTCCCGAACCCCTGCCGCCCGTGATCCAGCCGGATCCGGCTCCGTCCTTCGGCGGCTGGTATATTCGCGGCGACATCGACTATCACTGGTCGAAGCTGCGGGGCACCGAATACATCACTTATGGAGACGCGCCGGGCGGCCTTCGCGGCGGAACGGCCTCCTTCGATACGACAGACCTCAAGGGCGCCATGTCGCTCGGGGCTGGCATCGGTTACCAGATCAACCGCTATCTGCGCACGGATCTGACGGCGGACTACTGGTTCAAGTCAGACTTCACGGGCTCCACCTCAGGCACGTGCCTGGACGGTAATGCCTGTGTTTCCAGCGACACGTCAGCCTATAGCGCTTGGTTGCTGATGGCCAACGCCTATGTCGATCTCGGCACCTATTACGGGTTCACGCCCTATGTCGGTGCGGGTATCGGTGGCGCGTACATTATGTGGGACGATCTTACCAACACGACGCGCGACGGAACGACGGTTCATGAGGGCTCCAGCAATTGGCGCTTTGCCTACTCGCTGATGGCGGGTACCTCTTACTGCCTCACCGAAAACCTCAATCTCGACATGGGCTATCGCTTCACGCGCGTCGCAGGCGGCCGCATGTTCGAATACGCTTCGGGCGTTGCACCGGGCTTTGACGATGGCTTTAACGTGCACGAGGCACGCGCCGGCCTGCGCTACCAGTTCGGCGGCAACTCGAACTGTGCACAGCCGCAGGTGGTCAGCTACGACCCGCCGCCGTTTGAACCGCCGGTTTATAAGTAAAATCAGCCAGTTGGAATTTCGACCGCCCGGCTTTGCGCCGGGCGGTTTTTTGTTTGCGCGGTGGTTCTGAGCAAGTGCGGTAACCCTGCGTTAGCCTTAACCTCGGCTTAACCCGAATGGTTAACAATGCTCTCCAACAGCGGCGGGGGCAGCGTTTATCCGTCGCATTTTGCGGAGTTCGGATTATGCGCACCATCACCCGTTTGCTTGCTTCTTCGGTATGCCTGACGCTGATTTCGATCGGCGCGGCAGCCGCCGCTGACTACGATCCACCCATCATCATCGACCAGGCGCCGGACGTGGTGCCGGTGGAGATCGGCAGTGGCTGGTATCTGCGTGGCGACATCGGCTATTCGCTGAAGACCGAAGCGAAGGATCCCTTCACCTACCGGACATTTGACGGTGTCAGCTATGGATCGGCGTCGTTCGACAGCGTTTCCTTATCCGACGACTTCACGTTCGGCATCGGCGCCGGCTATTCCTTCACGGACTGGCTTCGCGCCGATGTGACGCTGGATCGTTTTTCGGCTGATTTCAGCGGCACGACCTCAAGCGCGTCTCCCTGCCCCGGAAGCCCCGGCAGTACCACCTGCCGGTCAGAGGATTCGTCCGAGGTGACCGGATACTCCATGCTTCTCAATGGATATGTTGACCTTGGCACCTATGTCGGCTTCACGCCTTATGTCGGTGCAGGCATCGGTTACACCTATCTTCGCTGGGATGATCTCTCCAACAGCTCATACTGCGTGGGCGGAAGTTGCGGAGGCACCGGTCTTGTCGGCACGACCACCCATGCCGGCGAGTCCGACTGGCGCTTTACCTATGCCTTGATGGCTGGCGTTTCCTACGATTTCTCCAACAACATGAAGGTCGATCTGGGTTATCGCTATCGCAATATCGACGGCGGCCAGATGTTTGGCTGGGATGCTGCCACGGCGACGGCCGGGGCCACCGGAATTCAGGGCACCGACAGTGGCCTGTCGACGCACGAAATCCGTGTGGGTCTGCGCTACGAACTTTGGTGAACGCAGGTCGCCGTGCGTCCATCCGGACGCACAAAGGACGATCTAAACTATTGATGGAGCATCGGAATAGCCCGAAAGCCGGATTCCACTTTTCGGTCCGATGCTCTATTCACAAGCGACCATCTGAAATGCGAGACCTCGCTCCTGCAGCGGGGTCTTTTCGTGCTCAGCGCGCAGTCGACCAGCCGAACCACAGGGCGACAAGCGCGAGCAGTGCAGAAAGCGTCCGCCGCGCGATGCGTTCTCGCCGCGGGTCGGTCAAAAAGGGCTGCAAGCGGCTTGCTAGCAAAACGATAAGCCCGTGGATCAGCGTCGCAACGCCCACATAGACCATCGTCAGAAGCATGGTCTGCGGCGTGAGCGGCTCCAGCGGATTGACGAAGGTCGGCAGCACCGCGATGTAGAAGACGGCAGCCTTCGGGTTGAGCAGGTTGGTGACTAGCCCGCGCAGGAAGTGTTGTCCGTCCGGCCTGTCGCCTGCCGAGACCACGTCAGTGCCCTGGCGCCAGCCATCCCAGGCCAGATAGAGCAGGAACAGAACGCCCGCCCAGCGCAGGCCCTCATAGAGCAGCACGGATGCCTGAATGATCTGAGCGACCCCGAGGGCTGCGACAATGCCGACAATGCCGAGCCCGAGCGCAACACCGGCGACGGTGGCAAACCCGGCGCGGCGGCCCTCCGACGCGGATATCAGCGCCAGATAGGCCATGTTGGGGCCGGGTGTGAGCTCGATCAGCGTGGACGCCAGAGCGAAAGAGGCGATGACGGTCAGATCGAGTCCCAGAAGCATCATCGTGTCAGTGGGCTTCGTCCCAGTTGCTTGCCGCGCGCGCCTCGACCTGTAGGGGAACGGAGAGGGCGCGTGCGGGAAGTGCCGCGTTCTCCATGACCTCGCAGATAACGGGAATGGCCTTCTCCACCTTGCTTTCCGGCGCTTCAAAGATCAGTTCGTCATGCACCTGAAGCAGCATCTGCACGTCTTCAAGACCGGCATCGGCAAGGGCGTTTTCCATGCGCGCCATCGCGCGGCGGATGATGTCGGCTGCCGAGCCCTGGATCGGCGCGTTGATCGCCGCACGTTCGTTGAAGGCGCGCAGTTGCGGGTTTGAGGAGCGGATCTCGGGGTAGTGTGCCCGGCGGCCGAACACGGTCTCCACATAGCCCTGCTCGCGTGCCTGGGCCTTGGTGGAATCCATATAGTCCTTGATGCCGGGAAAACGCTCGAAATAGCGCTTGATATAGGCGCTGGCCTCTTCGCGCGGAATGCCAAGCTGATTGGCCAGGCCAAAGGCCGAGATACCGTAGATGATGCCGAAATTGATTGCCTTGGCGCGGCGGCGCACCTCCGGCGGCATGCCTTCAACCGGCACATCGAACATTTCCGACGCCGTCATGGCGTGAATATCGAGCCCGTCGGCAAAGGCTTTCTTGAGCTCGGGGATATCCGCCACATGGGCGAGCACGCGCAGTTCGATCTGGCTGTAGTCGGCCGAAATCAGCCTGGCGCCCTCCGGTGCCACGAAGGCGGTGCGGATTTTACGGCCCTCTGTGGTGCGGATCGGGATGTTCTGCAGGTTCGGTTCGGACGATGAGAGGCGTCCGGTCGTGGTGGAAGCGAGTGCGTAGGAGGTGTGCACCCGCTTGGTTTCAGGGTTGATGTAGCCCGGCAGGGCATCCGTATAGGTGGATTTGAGCTTGGTGACCTGGCGCCAGTCGACGATCTTGCGCGGGAGCTCATGGCCCGCGGCTGCAAGGTCTTCGAGCACCTGCGCCGAAGTCGACCACTGGCCGGTCTTCGTCTTGCTGCCGCCCGGAAGGCCCATCTTGCCGAACAGGATCTCGCCAAGCTGCTTGGGCGAGCCGATGGTAAAGCGTTCACCGGCCAGCTCGTAGATCTCGTCTTCGATGCCCGCTGCCGTCTGTGCGAAATCGCCTGAAAGCCGCGAAAGAATCTGCCGGTCGACGGCGACGCCGCGATGCTCCATGCGGCCGATCACCGGGATCATGGGCCGTTCGAGCCGCTCATAGACGGAAACGAGGCCTTCGGCGGCAAGCCGCGGCTTCAGCACCTGCCAGAGCCGGAGGGTGATGTCGGCATCTTCGGCGGCGTAGGCGGTGGCGCGCTCCAGATCGACCATGTCGAAGGTGACCTGCTTGCGGCCCGTTCCCGTCAGTTCCTTGTAGGGGATGGGTTTGTGACCCAGCCAGCGTTCGGAGAGCGCGTCCATGCCGTGGCTCACCGTGCCGTGGCTGCCGGTTCCGGCATCGAGCACATAGGACATGAGCATGGTGTCGTCGACGCCGACGATCTCCACGCCGAGTCGATACATCAGCAGCCAGTCATATTTGAGGTTCTGGCCGATCTTGAGCACGGCAGGATTGGCCATGACGGCGCGGATCGCCTCCAGCGCGTCCTGCTGCGGAATCTGGTTCTCGATCAGCCCGCCACCCAGAAGGTCGCCGTCGCCGCTCTTGTGGTTGAGCGGGACATAGGCGGCACGACCGGGTTTCGTGGCGAGCGAAAAGCCGCAGAGTTCCGCCTGCATCGGATCGAGCGAGGTGGTCTCGGTGTCGAAGGCGAGGATGCCGGTCTCGCAGGCTTCCGCAATCCAGCGCTTCAGCGTGTCCAGATCGCGGACGCATTCGTAGCCGGCATGGTCGAAAGTCTGGGCTGCGCCAGCTTCTGCGATACCGGCTGCAAGCTTCGCAGGGGTTGCCGCGTCACCGTCGCTCTCGGCGGGGGAGGGGTCGAGGTCCGGCCCGTGGGCATTTTCGCCCGCTTCCACCTCCACATGAGCGGCTTCGATTTCCGCCACTTCAGCGCCGGTGGCTTCCGCCACGCGGCGCGTCAGGGTGGAGAACTCCATCGCTTTCAGGAAGCCGATCAGCTTCGGCCCGTCGGGCGGAGCGAGCTCGAACGTGTCGATCCCGTGCTCGACCGGAACGTCGATCCTGAGCTTCACCAATTCGCGGGAAATGCGCGCCTTTTCGGCGAATTCGATCAGGTTTTCGCGCCTTTTGTTCTGTTTTATCTCATTTGCGCGAGAAAGCAGCGTGTCGAGATCGCCATACTCTTCGAGCAGTTGCGCGGCCGTTTTCGGACCGATTCCGGGGACGCCGGGGACATTGTCCACCGAATCGCCCGTCAGCGCCTGAAGGTCGATCATTTTCTCGGGCGGAACGCCCCATTTCTCGATCACTTCCGGAACCCGGATCTCGCGATCCTTCATCGGGTCGTACATGGAGACGCGATCGGTGACGAGCTGCATCAGGTCCTTGTCAGAGGAAATGATGGTGGTTTCGCCGCCTGCTTCACTCGCAAGCCTGGCATAGGTGGCAATGAGGTCATCGGCCTCGAAACCGGCCATTTCGATGCAGGGCAGGTCGAAAGCCAGTGTCGCTTCGCGGATCAGGCCGAACTGCGGCACGAGGTCTTCCGGCGGTTCGGAGCGGTTGGCTTTGTATTCCGGGTAGAGATCGTTGCGGAAGGTTTTCGAGGAATGGTCGAAAATCACCGCAAAATGCGTCGGTGTGACGCCGACATCCGTGTCGCGCGCATTCTGCAGCAGTTTCCAGAGCATGTTGCAGAAGCCGGCCACCGCACCGACCGGCAGGCCGTCGGATTTGCGGGTCAGCGGGGGCAGTGCATGATAGGCACGAAAGATGTAGCCCGAGCCGTCAACGAGGAAAAGATGATCGCCTTTTTTCATGGCTGTACGGGTAGCGCGGCAGGGTGCGCCTGTCCACGGAAAAGGGGGTGTTCAGCGCCTTTCGGAGAAGAGTGCTGACATGGTCGAACGCCGCCTACCGCTTTCTATCACGCGTTTGTTACGAAGATGTAATGTTCGTGCCCTTGAATAGCCACGTTCGAACACAAAATAACAGACAGCGGCAATTTTTCGCCGTGGTCCGGCCTAGGCTCGTCCCCCGCCTTTTCCGGACGAAATAGCGGCAGCCTCATCCCCCCTCTCCGGGCTGCCGCGGTGTTTCAAGCATGGCCGCCGTGGTTTCCCCTCCACCACGGCGGCTCTTGCGTTTAGAGGTCAGGGTTTCCTGCGTCTTCTGCCGTAAAGCTCCAGCCGGTGATGCACGATATCGTAACCCAGGGCGCGGGCTATCTCTTCCTGCAACTCTTCGATCCGGTTTGAATGAAATTCGATCACGTCACCAGTGTCGATATCGATCAGGTGATCATGATGCTCGCCATCGGCCTGCTCGAAACGGGCGCGCCCGCCTTCGAAGGCATGGCGGTGGATCGCCCCCATCTCTTCCAGAAGCTTCATGGTGCGGTAGACAGTCGATAGTGAGATGCTCGGATCGATGGCCGAAGCACGCTGGAAAATTTCCATGGCGTCCGGATGATCGTCCGTTTCTGTCAGAATCCGCAGAATCACCTTGCGCGGCCGGGTGATGCGAACGCCGGCGCGGCGCAGTTCCTTCTCATAATCCGGCTTATGACTGGCATGCTGATTCATGGAGCAACTATGCGCCAGATGACAATCAGTTGCAAAGATTCCATCTGTTCGTACTCAAGTTTCTCCTCATGAAACCCCACAGTTTAAGCATTCCAGCTTTTTTATTGCAAACGATTTGCAATTGCATTGACGAGTTGAGAAATACGGCCTAGCTTCAGACAGTCACAGCAGTTCGATGTGTATCAGGGGATATTCATGCGTTTAGCCAAGGGATTGGCCACTTTCATCGTCGCAGCACTCGCCGCGACCTCCGCCTTCGCTCAGGATGAGCGCTTCAAGGCGGTCACCACATTTACCGTCATTGCCGACATGGCACGCAACGTTGCGGGCGAGGTGGCGGTGGTCGAATCGATCACCAAGCCGAATGCGGAAATTCACAATTACCAGCCGACACCGGGCGATATTCTGCGGGCTCAGGATGCCGACCTGATCCTGTGGAACGGGCTCAATCTCGAGCTCTGGTTCGAGCGCTTCTTCCGCAATCTCAAGGATGTTCCGAGCGTGGTGGTCTCGCAGGGCGTGGAGCCGATGAGCATTGGCGAGGGTCCCTATACGGGCAAGCCCAACCCGCATGCCTGGATGTCGCCGAGCGATGCGCTGACCTATGTCGACAACATTCGCGACGCGTTTTCGAAGCATGATCCGGAGAATGCCGGGGTGTATGCGAAAAATGCCGAAGCGTACAAGGCGCAGATCAAGGCGGTTGTTGATCCGATCCGCGAAAGGCTTGCTGCCATTCCCGAGGATCACCGGGTTCTCGTCACCAGTGAGGGTGCGTTCAGTTATCTTGCCCGCGACTTCGGGCTGAAAGAGCTCTATATCTGGCCGATCAATGCCGACCAGCAGGGTACGCCGCAACAGGTGCGTCACGTGATTGACCAGATCAGGGAAACCAGGGCGCCGGCGGTCTTCAGCGAAAGCACGGTTTCTCCCGATCCGGCGCAGCAGGTGGCGCGTGAAACCGGCGCGAAGTATGGCGGGGTTCTCTACGTGGATTCGCTGAGCGATGCGAGCGGCGAGGTGCCCACCTATCTGGACCTCCTGCGGGTCACGAGTGAGACGATCGCCGAAGGACTGAGCGGGCAATGAACGCACCCGTGATCAACAGGGACAGAAAGCCGGCGGCGAAATCCGCCGGCATTGATGTTCGCGATGTGACGGTTACATATCGGAACGGTCACACGGCGCTGCGTGACGCCAGTTTTTCAATCCCCACCGGCACGATCGCGGCGCTTGTCGGCGTCAATGGCAGCGGCAAATCCACGCTCTTCAAGGCAATCATGGGCTTCGTGCCGCTTGCCCGCGGGGAGGTGTGCATCCTGGCCCAGCCGGCAGGGCGGGCCCTGAAGCGCAACGTCGTTGCCTATGTGCCCCAGGCCGAGGAGGTTGACTGGAACTTTCCCGTTCTCGTCGAGGACGTGGTGATGATGGGGCGCTATGGCCACATGAATTTCATGCGCTGGCCGCGCCGGCACGATCATGAAAAGGTCGAGGCGGCGCTCGAGCGTGTGGGCATGGCCGATTTCCGCAAGCGTCAGATCGGCGAACTGTCCGGCGGCCAGAAGAAGCGCGTCTTCCTGGCGCGGGCGCTGGCCCAGGAAGGACGGGTGATTCTGCTCGATGAGCCGTTCACCGGCGTCGATGTCCGCACGGAAGAATCCATCATCGCGCTTCTGAAGGCGTTACGCGAGGAAGGGCATGTCATGCTGGTCTCGACGCACAATCTGGGCAGTGTGCCGCGCTTCTGCGATCGAACCGTTCTGATCAACCGCACGGTGCTGGCTTCCGGGCTGACACCGGAAGTTTTCACCCGCGCCAATCTGGAAAAGGCATTTGGCGGTGTGCTGCGCCAGTTCACGCTTGGCGGGGCGGATCTGCATGAAGACGCAGAAGAGGATTCCCGCAAGCTCACGGTTCTGACCGACGATGAGCGGCCCTTCGTCATCTATGGCGATGAGGATGGCGCCCCGGAAGCAGGGGACAGGAAATGAGCGCCTATCTGCTCGAACCGTTCTCCTATGGCTACATGGTCAACGCCATGTGGGTGAGCGCGCTGGTGGGCGGGGTGTGTGCTTTTCTCTCCGCCTATCTGATGCTCAAGGGCTGGTCGCTGATTGGCGATGCGCTCTCGCATTCCATCGTACCGGGCGTAGCCGGGGCCTACATGCTGGGCCTGCCGTTTTCCATCGGCGCGTTCTTTGCCGGCGGGCTTGCGGCCGGTACGATGTTCTTTCTCAATCAGCGCACCAAGCTGCGTGAAGATGCCATCATTGGCCTGATCTTCACCTCGTTTTTCGGCCTTGGGCTCTTCATGGTCTCGCTTTCGCCAGCGGCGGTGAACATCCAGACCATCGTTCTGGGCAATGTGCTGGCGATCACGCCATCGGACACGCTGCAGCTTGTCATCATTTCCGGCGTCACTCTGCTGGTCCTCGCATTCAAGTGGAAGGACCTGATGGTCGCGTTTTTCGACGAGAACCATGCGCGCTCCATCGGCCTCAATCCGGGTTTTCTGCGGCTGATCTTCTTTACGCTTCTGAGTGCCTGCACGGTGGCCGCCATGCAGACGGTGGGCGCGTTTCTCGTCATCGCCATGGTGGTGACGCCGGGGGCGACGGCCTATCTCCTGACGGATCGTTTTCCGCGGCTCGTGGCCATTGCGGTGGCGATTGGCGCGCTCTCAAGCTTCATCGGGGCCTATGCGAGCTATTTTCTCGATGGGGCGACGGGCGGTATCATCGTCGTGCTGCAGACGCTGGCGTTTCTGACGGCCTTTGTCCTTGCACCGAAGCACGGGCTTCTGGCGGCGCGCAGGCGGGCCCGTGAGGCGCTGGAAGGCGAGATGCGGGAGATGGGCGCATGAGTGGCTTTTTCGACGCGCTGATGCTGCCCTTCGCGTTTCCCTTCATGCAGCAGGCCTTCATCATTTCGGTGTTGATTGCCGCGCCCATGGCGCTGCTCTCATGCTTTCTCGTGCTCAAGGGGTGGTCGCTGATGGGCGATGCCGTGAGCCATGCGGTGCTGCCGGGCGTGGTGATTGCCTATATTATCGGCATACCCTTTGCCATCGGCGCTTTCGTGGCCGGCATGACCTGCGTGGTCGGCATCGGCTATCTGAAGGAAAACAGCCGTGTGAAGGAAGACACGATCATGGGCGTGGTCTTCTCCGGCATGTTCGGGCTTGGTCTGCTGCTCTACACCAAAATTCAGACAGAGGTGCATCTCGACCATATCCTGTTCGGCGACATGCTGGGCGTGACGTGGGGAGACATCACGCAGACGGGGATTATCGCGCTTTTTGTCTGCGTGGCGATCGTGCTCTTTCGCCGGGATCTGCTTCTGAATGCGTTCGACGGGCAGCACGCCAAGGCGATCGGCCTGCCGGTGCGGGTGCTGCATTACGGGCTTCTGGCCATCCTCTCGCTGACCATCGTCGCGGCATTGACGGCGGTGGGCATCATCCTCGCGATCGCGCTTCTGATCGGGCCCGGGGCCGTGGCCTTTCTGCTGGTCAGGCGGTTCGACAGGATGCTGCTTGTCAGCCTGGCAGTTGCACTGCTCTCGTCGTTCTTCGGCGTTTATCTGAGTTTCTTCCTCGATAGCGCGCCGGCGCCGACAATCGTGCTTTTGATGACGGGGCTTTTTGTGGCGGCATTCATCTACACGCTGCGCCGCAATGCGCGGGAGGATGCCGCGCGGGAGGTGGACGGCGGCGAACTGGGCGTGGGGCGATGAATCTCACCGGTACGGCGCCAGGCACCCTCGCCCTTCGACGAGCTCAGGATGAGGGTTACTGGAAGCTCCGTGCTTTCTTGAAACGTGAAATGCGGACGCAGGAGCATATGCCACGCGTGGCGCTACCGCTTTTCTGAGCGGGCTAAACAGCCCTCATCCTCAGCTTGTCGAAGGGCGAGGGCGCTTGGCTCCCAAGTATCGTGAAAGCGCCGAGCGTTGTTTTCTGATGCACGGCGCTTGAATCATGTTCGGCTAATCGGGCAGGACCGCCGTGGCCTCGATCTCCACCTTCGCTTCATCCTCGATGAGCGCGGTGACCTGAACGACGCTCATGGGCGGGAAGTTGCGGCCCATGACGGAGCGATAGGCCTCGCCCAGTTCGCGCAGACGGGTGGCGTAGGCCTGCTTGTCCGTGATGAACCAGGTGAGCCGCACCACATGTTCCGGTCCGGCGCCGGCTTCCTTCAGCAGTGTGACGATGTTCTCCAACGCCTGCCGCACCTGACCGATGAAGTCGTCCGTCTCAAACACCTGACTGCCGTTCCAGCCGATCTGACCGCCAAGGAAGACGGTGCGCCCCCTTGCAACAACACCATTGGAATACCCCCTGGCAGGAACCCAGTCGGCGGGCTGGAGAATCTGGTGAAGCGGGACAGTCATGCTATTTCCTTCATACTTGGGAACGAAAGGCGTGGTCACACGCCGAGAAAGCGCTCCTGGATCTCGTCCGTGAGTGCTGAGGGTGCACCGGTCCATGCGGTGCGGCCTTTTTCGAGAATGACGCAGCGGTCCGCCACGGGCAGAAGCTCGCTCAGTGTCTTGTCGACGATCAGGATCGACTGGCCCTCCGCCCTGATAGTGCGGATGGCGCGCCAGATATCCTGCCGGATCACCGGTGCGAGCCCTTCGGTCGCTTCGTCGAGAATGAGCAGGCGCGGATTGGTGGCCAGCGCCCGGCCGATGGCGAGCATCTGCTGCTCGCCGCCCGAGAGCGTGCTGGCATACTGGTCCCGCCGCTCCGCCAGGCGCGGGAACAGCGCATTCACGCTATCGAGCGTCCACTTGCCCGGACGCGCGGCGGCGAGGATGTTTTCCTCCACCGTCAGGTTCGGGAAGCAGCGGCGGCCTTCCGGCACCAGCCCGAGACCGAGCCGGGCAATGCGGTGCGGCTTCATACGCATGATGTCTTTGCCGGCAAAATTTATGCTGCCTGACTGTGCGGGCGTGAGGTGGCAGACGGAGCGGATCGTCGTCGTCTTGCCCATGCCGTTGCGGCCCATCAGTGCGACGGCCTCGCCTTCCTCGACCGAAAGATCGACGCCGAAGAGCGCCTGCGATTTTCCGTAGAAGGTTTTCAGATCCCGGATCTCGAGCAGCTTCATGCGCCATCTCCCAGATAGGCTTCGCGCACGGCGGGATGGCTGCGAATGTCATCCACCGAGCCGGTGGCGATGATGCGCCCATAGACGAGGACGGAGATGCGGTCGGCAAGGGCGAAGACGGCGTCCATGTCGTGCTCGATGAGAAGGATCGGCGCTTCGTCGCGCAGGCTGTCCAGGAAGCCGGTCAGCGCCTGTGAGCCTTCGGGGCCCATGCCGGCCATCGGTTCATCGAGTAGAAACGCCTTTGCGCCGAGCGCCAGGGCGATGGCGATTTCGAGCTGACGGCGTTCGCCGTGCGAAAGCTCGGCGGCGGGCACGTCGGCGCGGTCCGACAAGCCGACGCGGGCGAGTGCTTCACGGGCCGGATCGGTGAGGCTCGTGTCGCGCATGACGGGTTTGAAGAAATGGAAGCTGGTGCCCTGACGCGCCTGCACCGCCAGCATCACATTGCGCAGCGCCGAGAACTCGGGTGCGAGCGAGGACACCTGAAAGGTGCGGCCCATGCCAAGCCGTGCGCGGGCGGCCACATCGAGTGGCTTCACGTCACGCCCTTCGAAGTGGATTTCGCCACTGTCAGGCTGGAGCGAGCCGGCAATCTGGTGGATGAGAGTCGATTTGCCGGCGCCATTGGGGCCGATCAGCGCGTGGATCTCTCCGGGTTTCAGGTCAAGGCTGACGCCATCGGTGGCTTTCAGCGCTCCGAAGCTTTTGCGCAGGTCTCGAATGTCGAGGATCGGTTCAGCCATGACGTGCTCTCCCGGCCATAAGACCCATCACACCACCGCGGGCAAACAGCACCACGGCCAGAAGAATGAGGCCGAGGAAAAACTGCCAGTGCTCCGTGATGCCGCCCAGCGCGAACTCGAACAGCACATAGACTATGGCCCCGGCCAACGGCCCGGCAAGCCGGCCGACGCCGCCGATGATGATGAGAACGATCAGTTCGCCCGACATGTGCCAGGAGAACATGGAGGGGCTGACGAAGCGGTTGAGATCGGCAAAGAGCGCGCCGGCAAGGGCTGTCATCATGGCGGACAGGACAAAGGCCACAAGCCGAATCCTGAAGGGGCCGATGCCGACAGCGGCAAGCCGTGTCTCGTTCTGTCGCCCGGCCTGAAGTGCTGCGCCAAAGCGGGACGCGCGGATCAACGCGAAGAGGATGAGGCCGATCGCCAGAAGGCCAAAACAGATGAGGAAGAAGCTCATCGGCGCCAGCGTGTTCGTGCCTGGAAACGCGTTGCGAACATAGATCGACAGACCATCCTCGCCTCCATAGGCGGGCCAGGAGATCGCGAAATAGTAGATCATCTGCGCGAAGGCGAGGGTGATCATGATGAAATAGACGCCGGAGGTTCTGAGCGAGATCAGGCTGATCAGCGTTGCCACGAGCGCGGCAGCGATGGCGCCGGTAATCCAGATCACGATCATCTGGTTGGTGCCGGGCAGGCCGAAGAGAAGCGGCTCGCTGTTGAAGGCGTGGGTGGCAAGAATGCCGGCCGCATAGCCGCCAATGCCGAAGAAGGCTGCGTGGCCGAAGGAGACCAGACCACCAAGGCCGAGCGCGATGTTGAGCCCGGTTGCGGCAAGGCCGAGGATCGCCATGCGGGTCGCCAGCGTGATGTAGAAGGTTTCGCCCATGGCCTGGGCGATGAAGGCGGCGGCGAGAAGGCCGGCGACGATGAGGATGCTGATTGATGTTTCGCGTGTCATGTGCGGCCCCTCATGCATTCGCCGCGAACAGACCCTGGGGCCTGAAGGCAAGGATGAGGGCCATGACGATGTAAATCAGCATGGAGGCGAGTGCCGCACCCACTGTGGCGGCTTCGGAATTGGACATGAACAGACCGAAGAAATGCGGCAGCAGGAAGCGGCCCAGTGTCTCTGTCAGTCCCACGAGGATCGAGCCCACCAGCGCACCCTTGATCGACCCGATGCCACCGATGACGATGACCACGAAGGCGAGGATCAGCACCGGTTCGCCCATGCCCACCTGCACCGACTGAAGCGCGCCCACCATGGCGCCGGCCAGACCGGCAAGGGCTGCGCCCAGCGCAAAGACGAGCGTGTAGAGCGTGCCGATGTCGATGCCGAGCGCGCCGATCATCTCGCGGTCGGATTCACCGGCGCGAATGCGCATGCCGAGCCGGGTCTTGCCGATGAGAAGATAAAGCCCCGCAGCGACCGCGATGCCGACGCCGATCACCGCGAGACGGTAGATGGGGTACTGCGCGCCGCCGGGCAGATGCACTGCGCCTGAGAGAAGCTGCGGAATGTCGAGATAGAGCGGGAAGGAGCCGAACACCCAGCGCGTGCCTTCCGAGAAGATGAGGATCAGCGCGAAGGTGGCGAGCACCTGGTCGAGATGGTCGCGTTCATAAAGCCGTCTGATGACGAGGATTTCGACCAGCGCGCCAGCGGCAGCGGCCGCGGCAAGGCTGGCGACGAGGCCGAGCCAGAAGGAGCCGGTGGCCGCTGCGACGGAAGCGCACGCAAACGCGCCAACCATGAAGAGCGAGCCATGCGCAAGGTTGATGAGACCCATGACGCCGAAGATCAGCGTGAGACCGGCGGCCATCAGGAACAGCATCACGCCGAACTGCAGTCCGTTCAGGATTTGCTCTATGAATAGGGTTAGGGTCACGGGGAGTTTTCGCCGTCTGGTTTTGAGGTGGAGCGCTGCGTGGACGCCTCCCTCTCCCCGTTTACGGGGAGAGGGTGAGGGTGAGGGGCTGCGCCATGATCTGCAAAGACTGGCGCAGGCCCCTCATCCGCCTGCCGGCACCTTCTCCCCGCCAGCGGGGAGAAGGAGGCTGTCCTACATCTTGCACTCGGCCGCGTAGGCGTCCTTGTGATCGGTGAATGCGGTGGCAACGATCTTGTTTGTCAGCGTGTCGCCGTCCTTCACCACCTCGCGGACATAGAAATCCTGGATCGGGTGGTTGTTGGTGTTGAAGGAGAACTTGCCGCGGACGGAATCGAAATCCGCCTCCTTCAGCGCCGCGCGGAAAGCGTCTTTGTCTTTCACGCTTGCCTTTTCGGCGGCGGAAAGGATCAGGTTCGCCGTGTCATAGGCCTGTGCGGCATAGACGGAGGGCAGGCGGCCATAGGCTTCCTTGAACCCTTCGACAAAGGTCTTGTTGGCTTCATTGTCGAGGTCATAGGCCCAGGACGCGGTGTTCTTCACCCCAAGCGCCGCATCACCAATGGCGGGCAGCACATCCTGGCTGAAGGAGAAAGCCGGTCCAAGCAGCGGGAGGCCGACGCCCGACTGGGCATACTGCTTGGTGAAGGCGATGCCCATGCCGCCCGGCAGGAAGATGAACACCGAATCCGCCCCCGAAGCGCGGATCTGGGCGATCTCGGCGGCATAATCCGTCTGACCGAGCTTGGTGTAGACCTCACCCGCCAGCTCGCCCTTGTAGAAGCGCTTGAAGCCGGTCAGCGAATCCTTGCCGGCCGGATAGTTGGGCGCCATGATGAAAGTCTTCTTGTAGTCCTTGTTGGCCGCCTCGCCCATCGCCTCGTGGAAATTGTCGTTCTGATAGGCGACGTTGAAGTAATTCGGGCTGCAACCGGCGCCGGCCAGCGCCGAGGGGCCGGCATTGACCGACAGATAGATGATATCCTGCGCCGTCGCCGACGGCACGACCGCCATGGCAAGGTTCGACCAGATGATGCCTGTCATCAGGTCCACCTTGTCGCTCTGGATCATCTTGTCGGCGATCTGGACCGCAAGTTCCGGCTTCTGGGCGTCGTCTTCAACAACGACATCGATCTCCTTGTTGCCGGACCGCTCGATGGCGAGCATGAAACCGTCGCGGGCATCGATGCCAAGCCCCGCGCCACCGCCAGAGAGCGTGGTGATCATGCCGATCTTGATCGGTTCGGCAAAGGCATTTCCGGCGACGCTTGCCGAAAGGGCAAGCAGGCTTGCTGCAAGTAGCTTCTTCATGTGTGGTCTCCCTTTTTTGTTCCCGTTTATCTGCTGGGCAGGTGTTTGCCCCTCATCCGCCTGCCGGCACCTTCTCCCCGTAGGCGGGGAGAAGGGGGCTGAATGCAACGTTTATGCCTCCCTCGCCCCGCTTGCGGGGAGAGGGTAAGGGTGAGGGGCTGGCGCGGCGGTTGATCATCATCTCCTCACATGTCCGTTCGGACTCTCCAGAGTTCGGGGAATAGTTCCACATCCAGCATCTTGCGCAAGTAGGAAACGCCGGATGTGCCGCCGGTGCCCCGCTTCAGCCCGATGATCCGTTCGACGGTGGTCACGTGGTTGAAGCGCCACCGGCGGAAATAGTCTTCGAAATCAATCAGTTTTTCGGCCAGTTCGTAAAGTGCCCAGTGCTCGTCGGGCCGTGCATAGACCGCCTTCCACGCCGCCTGCACCTCGGCATTGGCCTCCCGGCGCTCGCGCCAGCTCGTGCGTTCCGCATCGGGGCCGATATTGAAGCCATTGCGTGCCAGAAGCCGCAATGCCTCGTCATAGAGGCTGGGCTCGGCCAGAATCTCCTCCAGATGCGCTGTAATTTCCGGCAGGTCGGCATGCGGCTTGAGCATTGCCAGATTTCTATTGCCGGCCAGGAATTCGATGGAGCGGTACTGCCAGGACTGGAATCCGGAGGACTGGCCGAGCGCATCGCGGAAGGTGGAATACTCGCTCGGCGTCATGGTGCGCAGCACGTCCCAGGCGCTGTTCAACTGCTCGAAGATGCGTGCCACGCGGGTCAGCATCTTGAAGGCGGGGCGCAGCCTGTCCTCGGCGATGGCCGCGCGCGCGGAGCGGATTTCGGTGATGGCGAGTTTCATCCAGAGCTCGGATGTCTGATGCTGGATGATGAACAGAAGCTCATCACGTGCCGTGGACAGGGGCTCCTGCGCGTCGAGTATTTTCTCCAGATGCAGATAGTCGCTATAGGACATGGGCGGCTTGATGTCCGCTGCCCTTTCGTCGTCGAGCTCCGGCTGGCTTGCCATGGTCATTGCTTCTCCCGCAGGCGGAAACGCTGGATCTTGCCTGTCTCGGTCTTCGGCAGGGCGTCCAGAAACTTGATGGAACGCGGATATTTGTAAGGCGCGATTGCTGCTTTCACGTGGTCCTGAAGACGTTTCACCGTCAGCTCATCGCGCGCGACGCCTTCGGCCAGAACCACATGAGCCTCGACAATCTGCCCGCGCTCCTCGCTCGGTGCACCGATGACGGCGCATTCCATGACGTCGGCATGGGCAAGCAGTGCCGCCTCCACCTCGGGACCGGCAATGTTGTAACCGGCGGAAACGATCATGTCGTCGGAGCGGGCGGCGAAATGGAAGTGGCCGTCCTCATCCTGATAGAAGGAATCGCCCGTCAGGTTCCAGCCGTCGCGCACATACTCTTTCTGCCGTTCGTCAGCGAGATAGCGGCAGCCGGTCGGGCCACGCACGGCCAGACGCCCGGTCTCGCCGCGCGGCAACTCGTTCATGTCTTCGTCCACGATGCGCGCTTCATAGCCGGCCACCGGGCGGCCCGTGGTGGCGGGATGGCGATCATCGAAACGATTGGAGATGAAGATGTGCAGCATCTCGGTCGCACCGATGCCGTCGAGGATCGGCTTGCCGGTCTTTTCCGTCCACGCCTCGAACACGGGGCCGGGCAGCGTCTCGCCCGCCGAGACGGCAACGCGGAGCGAGGAGAGATCCGCACCCTCATCCATCGCCGCCATCATGGCGCGGTAGGCGGTGGGCGCGGTGAAACTCACCGTGGCACGGTATTTTTCGATGATCTCGATCATGTTGGGCGGGGTGGCGCTTTCAAGCAGCGTCGCCGTCGCGCCAAAACGCAGCGGGAAGATCGCCAGACCGCCGAGCCCGAAGGTGAAGGCGAGCGGCGGCGAGCCGACGAACACGTCGTCCGGGGTGACCTGCAGCACTTCCTTTGCATAGGCATCGGCGATGATCAGCAGATCGCGGTGGAAATGCATGGTCGCCTTGGGCGTTCCAGTGGTGCCGGAGGTGAAACCCAGAAGCGCGACATCGTCACGGCCTGTCTTGACGGCATCGAACCGGACCGGCTTGTCGAGGGCGATGCGGTCGAGTTCTGCATCGAAATTGGCGGTGCCGTCGAAGCCGACGACTTTCTTGAGGAATTTGCTGTCCTTCGCGCAGGCGACGAGCTCGTCCTTGATGCGCGTGTCGCACAGGGCAAGGCCGATCTCCGCCTTGTCGACGATCTTGGCGAGTTCGCCGGCACGCAGCATCGGCATGGTGTTGACCACCACGGCGCCCGCCTTGGTGGCCGCCAGCCAGCAGGCGACCATGGCCGGGTTGTTGGCCGAGCGGATCAGGATGCGGTTGCCCGGCCTGACGCCGTAATCCTCGACCAGCGCATGGGCGAGGCGGCTCGTCCAGTCCGCCAGCTCCTTGTAGGTTCGGCGGCGGCCATTGCCGATCAGTGCCACATGGTCGCCGAAGCCGCGCTCGACCATGCGGTCGGTCAGTTCAACGCCGGCATTCAGATATTCCGGGTAGTCGAAACCATCGAGAAGGAAGGCCGGCCATTGGTCTTCCGGCGGGAGATTGTCCCGCGCAAAGGTGTCGGTATGACCTGTCGGTCCGAGCATGTTTCCTCCCTCACTTTCCAATCTGCCGGGCAATCACGACCTTCTGGACGTCTGACGCGCCCTCATAGATGCGCAGAGCCCTGATCTCCCGGTAAAGGCTCTCTACGATATGTCCGCGGCGCACGCCGTCGCCGCCATGAATCTGAACCGCCTTGTCGATGACCTGTTGTGCGCGGTCGGTGGCAAAGAGCTTCGCCATTGCCGCTTCGCGGGTCACGCGCCGCGCGCCCATGTCCTTGGTCCATGCGGCGCGGTAGATGAGGAGTGCTGCAGCGTCGACATCAAGCGCCATGTCTGCGATGTGGCCCTGCACCATCTGCAGCTCGAACAGCGGAGCGCCGAAAAGCTCGCGGCTGCCGGCACGGTCCAGCGTCTCGTCCAGCGCCCGGCGTGCAAAGCCGAGTGCGGCCGCACCCACGGTGGAGCGGAACACGTCGAGCACCGACATGGCGATCTTGAAGCCTTCGCTCGGCTTGCCGATCATGGCAGAGGCGGGCACACGCACATCGTTGAAGGCAAGCCGCGCCAGCGGATGCGGCGCAATCACGTCCAGACGCTCCGCGACCTTCAGCCCCGGCGTGTCCGCAGGGACGAGGAAGGCGGAGATCCCTTTGGCGCCCGGCGCTTCGCCGGTGCGGGCGAACACGGTATAGAGGTCGGCGATGCCGCCATTGGAAATCCAGGTTTTTTCGCCGGAAAGAACGTAGCCATCGCCATCGCGCGTGGCGGTCATGTCCATATTGGCGACATCCGAGCCCGAGCGCGGCTCGGAAAGGGCAAAGGCCGAGATCGCCTTGCCGGCGCGGGTCCTGTCGAGCCATTGCTGCTGCTCCGGCGTGCCGAACAGGCTGATCGCGCCGGTGCCGAGCCCCTGCATAGCGAAGGCAAAATCGGCCAGCCCGTCATGGCGGGCCAGCGTTTCGCGCGTCAGGCACAGCGTGCGCACGTCGAGCGGGCCGGGATTGGCGGTGTCGAGCGCGGTGGGCTTGAGGAAGCCGGCTTCGCCGAGCCGGGCAACGAGATCGCGGCAGGCGGCATCGACATCGCTGTGGTCAACGGGGAGGTTCTTCGCGCACCATGCGTCGAGTTTTTCGGCCCAGTCGCGGTGGCGCTGTTCGAAGAAGGGCCAGTCGAGGAAGGAGCGGTCAGGCATGGGGTTGCTCCCTATTGCTGGTGCGGGCGCATTGCCCCTCACCCTTACTGACCGGGGCCGAGCCACGGGTCTCGACCCGTCCTTCGGACCCCCGCAGGCGGGGAGAGGGGGGCATAAACGTAGCGGCCTTGATCCCTTCTCCCCGTGAACGGGGAGAAGGTGCCGGCAGGCGGATGAGGGGCAGCGCCAACGCCATCATCAATCCCCCTCGAACACCGGTTTTTCCTTGGCCACGAATGCGCGATAGGCGCGTTCGAAATCCTTTGTCTGCATGCAGATGGCCTGCGCTTGGGCTTCCGCCTCGATGGCCTGTTCCAGACCCATCGACCATTCCTGGTTGAGCTGGGTCTTGGTGATGCCATGGGCGAAGGTTGGCCCGGCGGCAATCCGCGAGGCCATGGTCAGCGCTTCGGTTTCCAAGGCGTCGGCGGCAACGAGGCGGTTGTAGAAACCCCAGCGCTCGCCCTCTTCAGCGCTCATGGAGCGACCGGTGTAAAGCAGCTCCGCCGCACGGCCCTGACCGATGATGCGGGGCAGCATGGCGCAGGCGCCCATGTCGCAACCGGCGAGCCCGACACGGGTGAACAGGAAAGCCGTCTTGGCCTCCGGCGTTGCAAGTCGCATGTCAGAAGCCATGGCGATGATCGCCCCGGCACCGACAGCCACGCCATCCACCGCCGAAATGATCGGCTTGTTGCAGGCGATCATGGCCTTGACCAGATCGCCGGTCATGCGCGTGAAGGCGAGCAGACCCTTCATGTCCATATCGACAAGCGGGCCGATGATGTCGTGCACATCGCCGCCTGAGCAGAAATTGCCGCCATTGGGCAGGAACACCACCGCGTCCACATCGTCGGCATAGGGCAGGGCGCGGAATGTGTCGCGCAGTTCCGCGTAAGACTCGAAGGTGAGCGGATTCTTGCGGTCCGGCCGGTCGAGCTGGATCAGCGCGACATTGCCTTCCATACGCCAGATGAAGTGCTTCGGCTTCAGACCCGCCATGGTGCTCATACGCCGCCCTCCCAATTGCTTTCGAATGTCTTGAGTGTGCCGGCCAGAGCGCGTGCCTCATCCTCCGGCAGACTGCCGAGAAGCTCGTCAATCCAGCGCTCATGCGCTTCGGCCATTGCCGCGAAGGCTTCCTTGCCGGCTGGTGTCAGCTTTATGATGGATGTGCGCCGGTCACCGTCGCGCTTGGTGCGACTGGCCAGACCATCCGTCACCAGGCGTTCCACGATGCCCGTCACATTGCCGTTCGAAACCAGAAGGAAGCGCGATATGTCGCTCATCGCCATGCCTTCGGGTGCGCGGTCGAGGGCCGACAGCACATCGAAACGCGGCAGGGTCGTGTCGAAGCGGGTTTTTAGCCTTTCGCGCAGAACGGCTTCGATGAGGCGCGAGGCACGCAGAATCCTGATCCACAGGCGCAGGCGTTCCTTTGCGGGTGCGCCGCTGCGAACGGAAGCCAGGGGGGCGCTTACCATGTTTCACCTCCAGATATGGAAATCGACTGGCCGGTGACCGACGAGGCCGCGGAACTGACAAGCCACAATGCCGCCGCCGCGACCTCTTCCGGCTGGATCAGCCGGCCATGGGGATTGGCTTCGACAAAGCCCCTGCGGGCCTCCTCGTGGCTGCGCCCGGTCTTCTCGACCACGCGCTCGATGGATTCTTCAAGCATCTCGGTTTCCACGTAACCGGGGCAGATGGCATTCACCGTCACGCCGGTCTTGACCAGTTCCACGGAAAGCGCCCGCATGAGCCCGATGACGCCGTGCTTGGATGCGACATAGGGCGCGACATAGGCATAGCCCTTGAGGCCGGCGACAGAGGCGATGAAGATGATGCGTCCGCTGCCGCGCTTTGCCATCGGGGACAGTGCGGGCTTCACCGTGAGGAACGCGCCCGTCATGTTGACGTCGAGGATGCGGTTCCAGTCTTCGAGCTTGGTGCGGTGGGCCGGCGCGCTGGAGGCGGTGCCTGCATTGGCGATGACGATGTCGAAGGGGCCGCGCGCGGTTTCCGCCGTTTCATAGAGCGCCTGCATGGAGGCTTCGTCGGTCACGTCGGCGGTGAGCGCGTGGATGCGCTCGTGCCGGGCCGCGACCTTTTCGAGAGGCTCGGCCCGCCGCCCACAGATTGTAACGTCGATGCCGGCTTCCGCGAAGGAGAGCGCGATCGCTTCGCCGACGCCCGTTCCGCCGCCTGTGACGAGTGCGTGGCGTGAACTGGTCATTGTGCTGGCCTTTTCCTTGAAGTTCGGCGATGCCCCTCATCCGCCTGCCGGCACCTTCTCCCCGCACGCGGGGAGAAGGACGAAGCGGCGACGTCTATGCCCCCTTCTCCCCGAGCGCGGGGAGAAGGTGAGGATGAGGGGCAGAGCCGGCATTCGGAAAACATCGTCACACCTTCCCTGTCATCTGCTCGGCCCGCTCGGCAAGCCGGTAGAGCTGATCGCGGCCTGGCAGGTAGGGATCGGGCCAGGTCACGCCTTTGTCTCCGAGGGTTGCCGCAGCGTGGAGCGTCCAATAGGGATCGGCCAGATGCGGGCGGGCGAGGCAGACAAGGTCGGCCCGGCCGGCCATCAGGATCGAATTGACATGGTCGGGCTCATAGATGTTGCCCACGGCCATGGTTGCCATGCCGGTTTCGTTGCGGATGCGGTCGGAGAAGGGGGTCTGGAACATGCGTCCATAGACGGGGCGGGCGCGCTTCGAGGTCTGGCCTGCCGAGACGTCGCAGATGTCGACGCCGGCCTCCTGCAACATGCGGGCGATCTCAACGGCCTCTTCCGGTGTCACGCCTTCATCGCCCACCCAGTCATTGGCCGAGATGCGCACGGAAATGGGCTTGTCGTCGGGCCAGACGGCACGCACGGCATGGAAGATTTCCAGCGGATAGCGCATGCGGTTTTCAAGGCTGCCGCCGTAGTCATCCTCGCGCCGGTTGGTGAGCGGCGAAATGAAGGACGACAGGAGGTAACCGTGGGCGCAGTGCAGTTCGAGCATGTCGAAACCGCAGCGTTCGGCCATCTGGGCAGCCGCGACGAACTGGTCGCGCACCATGTCCATGTCGTTGCGATCCATGGCTTTCGGTGTCTGGTTCTGCTCGGACCAGGACACTTCGGAGGCAGCCAGAACCGGCCAGTTGCCGTCTTTCAGCGGCGCGTCCATTTCTTCCCAGCCGAGCTGGGTCGAGCCCTTCGGGCCGGAATGGCCGATCTGCGCACAGATCTTCGCGTCCGTCTCCCGGTGAACGAAATCGACGATGCGTGTCCATGCCGTTTCGTGCTCGGGCTTGTAGAAACCAGGACAGCCGGGCGTGATGCGGCCCTCGGGGCTGACACAGGTCATCTCGATATAAACGAGGCCGGCGCCGCCCTTGGCACGCTCGCAATAATGCACCATGTGCCAGTCGGTCGGTGAGCCGTCTACGGCCTTGTACTGGGCCATGGGCGACACGACCACGCGGTTTTTCAGCGTCAGGCCGCGCAATCTGTACGGCGCGAACATGGGCGGGCGGGCGGCGTTGTCTTCCGCGCCGGCCTGCTGCTGGAACCAGCTTTCGGCGTCCGCAAGCCATTCGGGGTCGCGCAGGCGCAGGTTTTCATGGCTGATGCGCTGGGAGCGGGTGAGCAGCGAATAGTTGAACTGCACCGGATCGAGATCGAGATAGCGCTCAACCTCCTCGAACCATTCCAGCGAGTTGCGCGCCGCCGACTGGAGACGCAGGACTTCCAGCCGCCGCGCGTCTTCGTATTTGTCGAAGGCTTCCTTCAGCGTCGGCTCAGTGTGGAGATATTCGGCCAGGGCAATGGCGCTCTCGAGCGCCAGCTTGGTGCCCGAGCCGATGGAAAAGTGGGCGCTGGCGGCGGCGTCGCCCATCAGCGCGATGTTTTCATGCGACCAGCGTTCGCACAGCACGCGCGGGAAGTTGATCCACGCCGAACCGCGAATGTGGTTTGCGTTGGTCATCAGCTTGTGGCCGCCAAGGTGGTCCTTGAAAATCCGTTCGCACACGGCGATGGATTCCTGCTGGCTCATCTCGCCGAAGCCGAACTTTTCCCAGGTCTCCGGGCCGCACTCCACGATGAAGGTCGCGGTGTCGTCATCGAACTGGTAGGCGTGCGCCCACACCCAGCCATGCTCCGTTTTCTCGAAGATGAAGGTGAAGGCGTCGTCGAATTTCTGATGCGTGCCGAGCCAGACGAACTTGCACTTGCGCACGTCGATGTCAGGCTTGAACACGTCGGCGAAGGTGGTTCGCGTCCGGGAGTTCAGGCCGTCGGATGCCAGCACCATGTCGTATTCGGCCATGAAGGGGCGGGGATCGTCGATCTCGGTCTCGAATTCGAGCCTGATGCCGAGTTCGCGGGCGCGCTCCTGCAGGAGAATGAGGAGGCGCATGCGGCCGATGCCGCAGAAACCGTGTCCCGTGGAGAGCGTGCGCACGCCCTTGTGTACCACGGCGATGTCATCCCAATAGGCGAAATGCTCGCGGATGCGCTCGGCGCTGACGGGATCGTTCTCCGCCAGATTGTCGAGGGTTTCGTCAGAGAGAACCACGCCCCAGCCGAATGTGTCGTCGGGCCTGTTTCGTTCGAAAACCGTAATGTCGTGAGCTGCGTCGCGCAGCTTCATCGAGATTGCGAAGTAGAGGCCCGCCGGGCCACCGCCGAGAACAGCAACTTTCATGTTCGCGCTCCTTCCTCCCAGGATCGCTTAACACCTGGCTTGTAAGCTTGGAGCATCGCACCGGACCGGGAATATTTCAAGTATGAAATTTTAAGGTTGAAATATATCCGGCCTGGGCGCAGTCTACATGACGTGCTGCAATGATGACAGAGTCTGGGATGACAGGGTTGCGACCACGGGGCCTGCGAGAACGTCAGGCAGGCGGCTCGCTTCACCACAGGGAGGAATGCACGTGTTTTACCGCCAGGTTGCTGACTGGGACGACGCTTATGCCAATGGCGCGAACATTCCTCAGGGGGAGCGGTGGCCCGGCGTTTGGGTCGAGCCCGCGCAGGCTTACCGCGATGCCCTTTCCGCTGTAGGGCGGGCCGAGCTCGACATCCCGTACGGGGAAGGCGCGCGCAACCGTTTCGACCTCTTCCTACCGGAAGGCCGGCCAGCCGGTCTGGTTGTCTTCATTCATGGCGGCTTCTGGCTAAAACTGGACAAAAGCTACTGGTCGCATCTGGCGGCCGGGGCGGTCGACAGCGGCTATGCGGTTGCCATGCCGTCCTACACGCTTTGCCCGGAGAACTCGATTGCCGGCATTGTGCGCGAAATCGGTGCAGCCGTTTCCGCTGCGGCGGAACGCGTTGATGGACCCCTGATCCTGACCGGCCATTCGGCGGGCGGGCATCTTGCCTCGCGCATGGCCTGCGAGACCTCGCCACTGCCTGCGGATGTGCGTGCGCGGTTGCGTCATGTCCTGTCCATTTCCGGTGTGCATGACCTGCGCCCGATGATGAAGACCGCGATGAATGAGGGGCTCAAAATCACGCCCGAGGAAGCACAGGCGGAAAGCCCGGCGCTGCTTGCGCCCATGCCCGGCGTGCGCATCACCTGCTGGGTCGGCGCCTCCGAGCGTGGTGAATTCCTGCGCCAGAACGCGCTTCTGGCCAATGTCTGGGTCGGGCTTGGCGCGGAGACCGCGGCTGTGGAAGAACCAGACCGGCATCATTTCGATGTCATTGACGGACTGGCGGATTCGGATCATCAGATCGTCCGCTGTCTGTTGACAGTATGAGACTATGGGCCAAGTCTGGTCCAACCCCGTTCAGAATCCGCTCCATGGAGCCCCTATGAGACCTGTCTTCGTTCAACTGCGCTGCAAGCCCGGCAAGACCTACGAGGTTGCCGATGAGCTCTACAAGCGCGAAATCGCCTCGGAACTCTACTCGACCAGCGGCGACTACGACCTGCTCATGAAGGTCTATATCGACGATGGTGTCGACATCGGAAAATTCGTCAGCGAGAATATCGCAAATGTGCCGGGCATCCGCCGCTCGCTCACCACGTTGACCTTCAAGGCATTCTGAACAAACAAACGCCTTGGCGCGGCGCCCGGCTTGCGATACGAACCGACAATCTAAATCGGTTCGCATATGGGAGGCGGCGGTGAAACGGTCGAAAGTGAACGAGATTCTGCGCGAGGGAGACGCGTTCATCCGCTCCTTCGGCTACGTGATGCCGCCATTTGCAGACTGGACGCCCGACGAGATGAAACGGCGGCGCGAGTCGATCGGCGGTATTGTCGATGCGAGACTAGGCTGGGACATCACCGACTATGGCGGCGGCGATTTCGACCGGCGTGGCCTGTTCCTCTTCACGGTGCGCAACGGCAATCAGGACGATCTGAAGCACGGTCGCGGCATGCTCTATGCCGAGAAAATCATGATCTCCCGGCGCGATCAGGTTGCGCCGATGCACACCCATGCCATCAAGGCAGAAGACATCATCAACCGCGGCGGCGGCACGCTCTGCATCGAGCTTTTTGCGTCGGATGCCGATGGCAACATTGACCGGACGGCCCCGGTCAGCGTGCCGACGGACGGCGTGATGCGCCGTGTGGATGCGGGCGGTGTCCTCAGACTGCAGCCTGGAGAGAGCGTCACGCTCCTGCCCGGGGTCTGGCACGCCTTCTGGGGGGAAAAGGACGATGTGCTGATCGGTGAGGTTTCAACCGTGAACGACGACGTTACGGATAATATTTTCGCCGACCCGATCGCGCGGTTTTCCGAGATCGAGGAAGACGAAGACCCCTATCGGCTGCTCGTTTCGGATTACCCGACCTGGCTCTGAGGGAACCCGCGCCGCAGTGTGCCCGTTGCCTTCCGTGGCAGAACATGTTTTCTGCGCCACGAACATACGGGATTGAATCATGAGCTTGAGCACTGCGGATCGGTCAGTACCGGTCGATGCCGGGTTTTACTGGGTTGTTGCCCTGGCGCTGGCAGCGGCACTGGCACTGCAAACGCCGCTTTTCGCACAAGGGTTGCAGAGTGAAGAGGCAATCGACGCAATCGTTGGCTCCGAGGTAAAGACCGAAGAGGTCGAGGCCGACACGGCGAGCGGGCGTATCGTAGCGGCAATCGGTGCTGCCGCGGAGAGCGCCGAGCGGGTGCGCAAGACCTTTTCGCTGGAAGAGATCGACATCGTCTTCCTTCCGGACCTGGATGAAAAGAAAAGCGTGATCGTCTCGGCGATTGCCGAACACGAGGATGAGATTCGCCTGCTGCGCGAGTCGATCGAGGGCAGCGCGCTGTTTTTCCATGCCGTGGATTCACGCTCCATCCAGCTCAAAGACGTGGTCGCGCTCGAATATGCCGACAATGGCGCCGTAACAATCTTCGTGAAGGGCAGGGCAAACGGAAACTGATTGCGAGGCATCGGCGGATATGCACCACATGCCCTTGCCGCCCGCTCCGCTTTGATTTCTTATGGCTGCAAATTGTCAAGAGTAACGCGTGGACACCTTGCCCCATGGTTTTAAAGCCGGCGCAAACGCAGTCCCAGGAGATGTTTCATGAATGCTGAAGCCAGTTTGAGCACGGACGAGATCGGCAAGGCGATCCTGGAAAAGATCAAGACCCATGCGCAGGACGATGTCGAGACCATCACGCTCGACACGCCGCTGGCCGACCTTGGCATTCACTCTCTCGAACTCACCGAGATCATTTTCGATGTCGAAGACGAGTTCAATATCGAGGTGGAAATGAACACGGCTGAAGCCTGGGAGAACATGGAGACGGTCAAGGATATCGTTGCCGCCGTTCGTGAACTGGTGGACGCCAAGAAATAGATGACAGCGCCGCGCATCGTCATAACCGGCATCGGCGGCATCTGCGCGCTTGGAACCGACGCCCCGGCCATCTGGTCTTCCATGCGAGCCGGTCGCCCGGCTATTGGGCCGATCACCACTGCGCCGTTGCACGAACTGAAAGTGCGCATCGGGGCTGAGATCAAGGAATTGCCGAACCATGGCATCGACCGCAAACGGCTCGTGACCATGGACCGCTTCAGCCTTCTTGCGGCAATTTCCGCCCGGGAAGCGTTGAGCCAGTCGGGTTTTACGGTGGACGCATCGAACACGCATCGTGTGGGGGCTGTCGTCGGCACAGGCGTTTGCGGCTGGGAAGCCATCGAAGACAGCTATCGGGCAATTCTTCTTGAGGGGAAGCCGCGTACCGGCATTTTTACGGTCCCTCGCGTAATGCCGGGAGCCGCCGCCGGACAGGTCAGCATGACACTTGGTCTGCGCGGTCCTGTTTTCGGCGCCACATCTGCCTGTTCGTCATCCAACCATGCGATATTGGCGGCTGCCGATCAGATCAGGCTCGGCCGTGCCGATGTGATGCTTGCCGGTGGTTCTGATGCGCCTCTCATATACGGTATTCTGAAGGGGTGGGAAGCGTTGCGGGTTCTCGCGCCCGAGACCTGCCGGCCTTTCTCTGCCGACCGCAACGGGCTGGTGCTCGGCGAAGGCGCCGGCATTGCCGTTCTCGAAACGCTGGAACACGCACAGGCGCGCGGCGCAACCATTCTGGCCGAGCTTGCCGGTGGCGGCATGTCTGCCGACGCCTCGGACATTGTGGCTCCAACGGTCGACGGGCCGGTGTCCGCCCTCAAGGCGTGCCTGGATGAAGCCGGGCTTTCGCCGGCGGATGTCGATTACATCAATGCGCATGGCACCGGCACCAAAGCCAACGACAAGATTGAAACCGAGGCGATCAGGCGCGTGTTCGGCGCGCATGCGGAGAAACTCTCCGTGTCTTCGACCAAATCGATGCATGCGCATTGCCTGGGGGCATCCGGTGCGCTGGAACTGATCGCCTGCGTCATGGCGATCCGGGATGGCGTGGTGCCTCCCACGGCCGGTTACCGGGAGGCCGATCCCGACTGCGATCTGGACGTGACGCCAAATGAGGCGCGCAGGCGGGATGTGCGCGTGGCGCTCAGCAACGGGTTTGCATTCGGCGGCACCAATGCGGTGATCGCTGTCAAAGCGATGGATTAGCCCCGCGAAAGCGATGCCGGGGTTGCCTTCATAAACCTGATAATCTAAATCCACATTACTTGGTGGCGGTCGATGGCCGCTGGACGGTCGTGTTTTTCTTGCGGCCGATGATCTGGATTGGACGAGAGGGGAAGTCACATGAAGCGTCGTTTACTCATCGGTACCGCACTCGCAGCCGTCATGGCCTCGCCGGCTGTTGCAGCCGAGCCGCAGGAGGTGGTTTCCACTTATGCAGACATTGCGCTGGCCACCTATGAAGACAGCCTGGAGACCGCGAAGACGCTGCGCGAAGCGGTGAACCGGCTGGTGGAGGCGCCTTCTGAAGAAACGATGGCAGCCGCCCGTGAAGCCTGGCTCGCGGCGCGTGTTCCCTACCAGCAGAGCGAGGCTTATCGCTTTGGCAACGCGATTGTCGATGAATGGGAAGGAAAGGTGAATGCCTGGCCGCTCGATGAGGGCCTGATCGACTATGTCGACGCCAGCTACGGCACGGAATCCGATGCCAACGAATTCTACACGGTCAATGTGGTCGCCAATGACAAGGTGAGCGCCGGCGGTACGGAGATCGATGTCTCCGAGATCACGCCCGAGGTGATCCAGTCGCTTCACGAGGTTGGCGGTATCGAGGCGAATGTGGCCACGGGCTACCACGCCATCGAGTTTCTTCTCTGGGGGCAGGATCTCAACGGAACGGATGCGGGCGCCGGCGCGCGCTCCTACACCGATTTCGATGCGGACAACTGCACCGGCGACAATTGCGACCGTCGCGGACAGTATCTTCAGGCCGCTGCCGATCTCTTGGTCACAGATCTGGAAGAGATGGTGGCCAACTGGCAGACCGATGGCGAGGCGCGCGCGGAGGTGACGGCTGACCCGAAGGCCGGCCTGACCGCCATGCTGACGGGGCTCGGATCGCTTTCCTATGGCGAACTGGCCGGCGAGCGCATGAAGCTGGGCCTGCTTCTGAACGATCCCGAAGAGGAGCATGACTGCTTCTCCGACAACACCCACAACAGCCACTATTATGATCTCGTCGGTATCCGGAATGTCTATTTCGGTTCCTATGAGCGTGTCGATGGATCCACGGTTGAAGGTCCGAGCCTTGCCGACCTGGTGTCCGAGAAGGACCCGGCTCTGGCCGAAGAGGTGAAGGCGAAGCTCGACACCACGCTGGAGGCGATGACGGCTCTGAAGGAACGCGCCGAGGGCGGCGAAGCCTATGACCAGATGATCGGTCAGGGGAACGAGGAAGGCAATGCGGTCGTGCAGGCAGCCATTGACGGGCTTGTCGACCAGACCCGCTCGCTGGAGCGCGTGATTGTCGCGCTCGACCTTTCCGGTATCGAACTCGAAGGCTCCGACAGCCTCGACAATCCCGACGCCGTTTTTGAGTGAGATCAATTCTGCACCGGGCCGCTTGCCGGCCCGGTGTCCGTTTGTATAGACCCTTTCCATGAACGCTTCTGTCCGCGCCGCGCTTCTGACCGGCCTGTTTTCTCTCGTGACGCTATCCGTTCAGGCGGACAGTCTGTCCCCTGATTCCCGCGAGGATCTGAGCGAGAAGGATCGCAAACGGGTTGAAAAGGTCATCCGGCCTGCGACCGCTTTCGACAAGCCGGAGCGTTTCGAGCGCATGTCCGCCGGCGCGACCACGTCGACGAAGCTGATTAATGCGGACGCGTTCTCGCACTCTTCCGCCAATCTGGAGTTTGCCGAACTGGAGCGCTTCCTGCTCGGCAACGGTCTTTTCCGCAAGGATTGGGTTTCCTCACCGTCATCGACGCAGGCCTCGGACGGGCTTGGACCGCTGTTCAACGCGCGGGCCTGCCAGTCGTGCCATATCAAGGACGGGCGCGGTCATGCGCCGGCGCGGCCGGAGGATTCGGCGGTGTCGCTGCTTGTGCGCCTGTCCGTTCCGGCGAGCAGGGAGCAGGAAGCGGCGATTGCAGACGGTCGTTTGCCGGCGGCACCTGACCCGGTTTACGGGTTGCAGCTTCAGGACCATGCGGTGGCCGGGTTAAATCCCGAGGGTCGTGTCGCGATCACCTATGAGGATGTACCTGTGGCGCTCTCCGGGGGCGAGACGGTCACACTGCGCAAGCCGACGCTGCGGGTCGCCGAACCCGGTTTCGGCCCGATGCGCGATGATCTGATGATGTCGGCGCGTGTCGCGCCGCCGATGATCGGGCTCGGTCTTCTGGAAAGCGTGCATGAGGCCGACATTCTCGCCTGGGCCGACCCCGACGATGAAGACGGCGACGGCATTTCCGGACGCGCGGCAAGAGTGCGCGACGCGGAGGGCCAATGGAAGCTTGGCCGCTTTGGCTGGAAGGCCATCGCGCCCACCATCGCCGAACAGACGGCAGGCGCGTTTTCCGGCGATATGGGGCTTTCGACCCCGCTTGCGCCGGACCATTGGGGTGACTGTACCGAGGCGCAGACCGAATGCCGGACCCTGCCGCATGGCGCGCAGGAGCGACTGGGCGCCGAGGAGGTGCCGGAAGACCTGTTGAACCTCGTGACCTTCTATTCGAGCCACCTCGCCGTACCCGTGCGGCGTGACGTGGACGACGCTGCGGTGCTTGCCGGGAAGAAGGTCTTTTACGACAGTGGCTGTGCCTCGTGCCATCGGCCGAAATATGTGACCCGGCGCGATGTGGACGATCCGGCCCTGCGCTTCCAGCTTATCTGGCCGTATACCGACATGCTGCTGCATGACATGGGCGACGGGCTGGCCGATGGTCGCGGCGAGGGGCTTGCCGATGGCTATGAATGGCGCACGCCGCCGCTCTGGGGCATCGGCCTTACCGCGACAGTGAACGCGGAAGCGACATTCCTGCATGACGGTCGTGCGCGGACACTGCTAGAGGCCGTTCTCTGGCACGGCGGAGAGGCGCAGGCGGCGCGTGACCGCGTGGTCGAGATGGCAAAGCAGGATCGGGACAATCTGATCCGCTTCCTGGAATCGCTTTAAGTTTCCCGGTGCAGATTGAGTTCGGCGACGAAGTCGAACCGATCACCTTTGAAGTGGGAGCGGGTGAACTCCACCACGCGCCCTTCGACCGTGCGGGATATGCGTTCAAGAAAAAGTGCGGGCTCTCCGGCCTCGGCTTCGAGAAGGCGCGCTTCGAACTCCGGCAGGGCACACGCGCGCATGCGCTGCAGCGCCTTGTGCGGGCGCGCCCCGGCTGATGCCATGGACTCGTAGAGCGAGGTCCCCAGGGCCGAAAGGTCCGGCAGAAGGTCTGCCGGCACGATGGCCAGTTCGACTGCAAGCGGCAGGGCATCGGCAAGCCGCAGGCGATGCAGGCGCAGCACGCGGTCGCCGGGCGAGAGACCGAGCGTCATGGCCTCCTGTGCCGAAGGGCTTGCATATTCGCGCGCCAGCCAGCGCGTTTCGGGCTTCCGGCCATAGGAGAGCATGTCCTCGGTGAAGCTGGTGATCGCGGCCAGCGGCTGCTCGAAACGCTCGACCGGTGCGAGAACATAGGTGCCCGAACCCCGGCGCTGTTCCAGAACGCCCTCGCGCACCAGAAGCTCGATGCCACGTCGCACGGTGACGCGCGAGAGACCTGTCATCCCGGCCAGGAGGCGCTCCGATGGCAATGCTGCTCCGGTACCCAGAGCATCGGTCTCGATCAGAAGCCGCAGCGCATTGGCGAGCCGGATGTAGCGCGGCGTCGCGTCGGCGGCATCGATCTCGATGCCCCGGGCGAGGAGTGCGCCGAGATCTTCCCTCGTTTCTGGAAGGGTATCTGTCATCGATTGGGCGGGCTCATCATCGCAGAAATGGTATCAATCTTATAAGTCCAATTATGGATTCTACGGGAACCCAATGCAAGCGGGTTTGACCGGAAGCGCGCTGTCTTATTTCTGAAACAGGCGGATAGCATGGTTTCACTTCAATTTTGCTTCAGGGGAATGGATTTTTGCGAGGATGCCTGATAAATCATTTGGTATTAAATTGGTCTATCAGAGACGAGCCGACCCGAAACCAGAGAGCCAGCCATGACGACAGCGACAGAAACAGCAAGCGAGGTGTATCGTGACATTGAGCGGTTTTCGACCGCGGATATGCTGAGCGCCATGCTTGATGGTCAGCGAGCCGCCGTGGACGCGGCCGCTGCCGCCCTCCCGGCGCTGGAAGAGGCTGTCGAAGCGGCGGCGAAACGTCTGGCGAACCCGGAGAGCCGGCTCATCTATGTGGGTGCCGGCACGTCGGGCCGCGTGGCCATGCTGGATGCGGTCGAGCTTTACCCCACGTTTGGCTGGCCGGAGGAGCGCAGTCTTTTTCTGCTCGCGGGCGGCAGCATAAGCTTGGCCGAAGCGCGCGAGAGTGCCGAGGACGACACGGATGCGGGCCGGGCCGAGATCGACGCGGTCAACTGTGGTCCTCAGGACGTGGTCGTCGGGCTCGCCGCGAGCGGCAGCACGCCCTACACGCTTGCGGCAATCAATGCCGCGAAGGCGTGCGGCGCGCTGACCATTGGCATCGCCAACAATCCCGGCAGTGCGCTTCTTGAAAGCGCTGACTGCGCGGTGCTTCTGGAAACGGGCGCAGAGGTGCTTGCCGGCTCCACGCGCATGGCAGCCGGCACCAGCCAGAAGATCGCAATGAACCTTTTTTCCACCGCGGTCATGATGCGGCTGGGCAAGGTTTATCGCGGCCGCATGGTGGACATGAAGCCCTCCAACAGGAAGCTGATGCGTCGTGCCGTCGAGATGCTGATGCAGGTTGCCGACTGCGACGAGGCCTCGGCGCGGAAGGCGCTCGAGAAGACGGAATTCCACGTCAAGCCGGCAGTGCTCGTTCTGCGTGGCCATTCGGCGGACGAGGCGAAGACCGCCCTCGATCGCAATGGCGACGACCTGCACCGTGCGCTTGCCGAACTTGGCTGAATGGTCCCACATTTACCTACGAACCCACGGAAAGACTGACATGACTGACACGCCTTCCCTGATGTTTCAGGAAACCGCCGAGGCCGCCGAGGCGGTAGAGCGGCTTTTTGCGCAAGAGGCAAAGACCTTCGCCGAACTTGGCCGGGTGATTGCCGAGCGTGGGCCCGCCGTGGTGAGCATGTCGGCGCGGGGCTCGTCGGATCACGCCGCGAGCTTCTTCAAATATCTGTTCGAGATTCACACGGGCATTCCCGTGGCGTCCATCGGCCCTTCGGTGGCCTCCGTCTATGACGCCTCGCTGAAGCTGGAGCGTGCGCTACACATCACGATTTCCCAGTCCGGCGGGAGCCCTGACATCGTCGCCGCGCAGGCATCGGCCAAGAAGGGCGGCGCGGTTACGCTCGCAGTGGTCAATGTGGCCGAGAGCCCGCTTGCGAAGGCGGCTGACATCGTGTTGCCGATCCATGCCGGGCCGGAGCGCAGCGTGGCGGCGACCAAGAGTTTCATCGCGTCCGCAGCAGCACTTGCCGGTGTCACTCAGGCAGCCTCGGGCGATGCAGCGCTCAATAATGCGCTTGCCCGCCTGCCGGAAGCGCTAGCCGCGGCCTGCGATGTGAACTGGGAGCCGGCGCTGCCGCTTCTGACGGGTGCCGCGTCCGTCTATACCGCCGGTCGCGGTCCGGGCTTCGCCATTGCGCTGGAAGCAGCCCTGAAGGCAAAGGAAACGGCCCAGCTTCATGCCGAAGCCTTCTCCCTCGCCGAGCTGATGCACGGGCCCATGCAGCTGGTCGACAAGGGCTTTCCCATTCTTGCCTTTGTGCCGGAGGACGCAGCGCTCGCTTCAAGCGCGCAGTCGCTCGAAAAGCTGCGCGGCTTCGGTGCGCAGATTGCGAGCTTCTCTTCGCGCGATCTGGGAGAACGCACCATCAGAACGCCATCCACCGGCCATGGCCAGTTGGACCCGCTGGTCTCGCTCGTCGGTTACTATCGCCTGATCGAGCGTGTCGCGCGGGAGCGTGGGCTCAATCCGGACACACCGGACAAGCTCAAGAAGGTGACGGAAACGATCTGATCCTGCACCAGCGGCCTCCCAATCATGCCGCTGGCGTCGGGTCTGATCCTGCGTTAGCTTCCGGCAGATCAACACCGTGCCGGAAGCACTTCCATGACCTTCATTCCCGACTTCGCCACCATTCTCCAGTTTGCCCTCGCCACCTTCGTGATTTCGATTACGCCGGGTCCGGATATGACGCTGTTCGTCGGCCGGGCGCTGAGCCAGGGCAGGGCGGCCGGCTTCGCCTGCATGTTCGGTGCGATGACCGGGATCATGATCCACACGGCGCTTGTGGCGCTGGGGCTCTCGGCCCTGATTGTCGCTTCCCCGGAGGCTTTCCTTGCGCTCAAGGTGTTCGGTGCGGGCTATCTGATCTGGCTGGCCATCCAGGCGATCCGCAAAGGCTCCGCCTTCTCGCCGGAAAAGAAGGGCGGGGCGGGCCGGTCGCTCTTGAAGAACTGGGCCACGGGGCTCGGCATCAATCTTCTGAACCCGAAGATCATCCTGTTCTTCATGACGTTTCTGCCGCAGTTCGTGTCGGCCAGCGATCCGCACGCGCCGGGCAAGCTCTTCTTTCTCGGGCTTCTGTTCATTCCGCTGGCGCTGCCCATCGTCGCGCCGATGGTGATCGCGGCAGACAGTTTTTCCAAGCTTCTGAAGAAGAGCCCGCGTGTCACCCGCGTGGTCGACTATCTGTTCGCAGGCGTATTCTCGGCCTTTGCGCTGAAGATCCTGACAGCGCAGGCGCGGTGAGCCAGAATTGCCCTATTCGCCGTGGCCGGCGATCATCATGGCTTCCAGCTTCAGCCGATCAGCTTTCTTCATCCGCTCCGATGCGGATTTGAGCTGACCGCAGGCGGCCAGGATGTCGCGCCCGCGCGGGGTGCGGATGGGCGAGGCGTATCCGGCCTTGTTGACCAGATCCGCAAACTCCTCGATCTGCTCCCAGTCGGAGCATTCATAGTCGCTGCCGGGCCATGGGTTGAAGGGGATCAGGTTGATCTTGGCAGGAATGCCCTTCAGAAGCCGCACCAGTTCGCGGGCATCGTCGAGCGAGTCGTTGACACCCTTCAGCATCACATACTCAAAGGTGATACGCCGCGCGTTCGAGAGGCCTGGATAGGCGCGGCAGGCGTCGAGCAGGTCCTTCAGCGGATACTTTTTGTTGATCGGCACAAGCTCGTTGCGCAACTCATCGCGCACGGCGTGCAGCGAGATCGCCAGCATAACGCCGATTTCCTCGCCGGTGCGATAGATTTCCGGAACCACGCCGGAGGTTGAAAGCGTGATGCGGCGCTTTGAGAGCGAAAGGCCTTCGCCATCGGAGGCGATGAGAAGCGCCTGCTTCACATTCTCGAAATTGTAGAGCGGCTCGCCCATGCCCATCATGACGATGTTGGTGACCTTGCGGCCTTCCGCCGGAACGATGGCCCCGTCCGGCGTATCGGCATCGGGAAAATCGCCGAGGCGGTCGCGCGCGACGAGAAGCTGGTCGAGAATTTCGCCTGGCGTCAGGTTGCGCACCAGCTTTTGCGTGCCGGTGTGGCAGAAGGTGCAGGTGAGCGTGCAGCCGACCTGGCTGGAGATGCACAGCGTGCCACGGCCTTCCTCGGGAATGTAGACCGTTTCCACGTCGACCGGGCGGCCCGCGCCGCGCGCCGGAAAGCGCATCAGCCACTTGCAGGTGCCATCCTTCGAAATCTGCTCTTCGATGATTTCCGGGCGGGCGATTGTAAAGCGCTCATCGAGCTGTGCGCGCAGGTCCTTCGAGATGTTGAACATCTGCGAGAAATCGGAAACACCGCGAACATAGAGCCAGTGCCAGAGCTGGCGCACGCGCATGCGTGCCTGCCTCTCGGGCACACCGAGCGAGAGCAGGGCTTCCGCCAGCTCATCCCGCGAAAGGCCGATCAGCGATTGTTTTTCGGCGGTTGCGGCGGGGCGCAGCTCAGCGCGCCCCTCGGGCGTCGATAGGTCGAGTGTCAGTGCCATGGCGTTCTAGAAGTGCTTTACGGGCAGCACTCTGTGAATTCGCTCTTCGAATTCCAGGGCCACCCTTCATTGGCCGCGCTCATAGCACGCCTGAAGGCTGCCGTCACCTGTTGCGACCGGCAGCCTGTTTCACCGAACGCTACTTGCAGTTCTGCGTGGCGTTGATGGCAGCCGTGACGCCGCTCAGCGAGAAGGTGTAGCTGGTGTCGTTGCCGCGGCCCGATTTGGCGGCGATCTTCATGTCTGCTCCGCCCTTCATCGCGGCAATCAACTGGGGCTCTTCAGCCGCGTTCTCCAGCCAGGCAGACTTGCCCTTGGTGAACATGGTGAAGCTCTTGCTGCCGACGGTGACAATCACCTTGGAGTTGGTCTGGAAATCATATGCAGCGATGAACTGCGGCTCGGAAGCAACGTTCTGACCAGGCTTCTGGCTGACGAAGAAGAAAATATCGCCATGGTCGAGGCTGGCCGGCTGCTTTTCCTTCGGCACGCTCATGGCATAGCACACCTTGCCGTTACCGGACTGGTAGCTGTAGACGCCCCAGTCGCGATGCTGTCCCACCGCCGTTGCCTGGGCCAGCGCGGGGCTTGCCGCCGCCATTCCGCAAATGAGCATCAGTGTCGAAATCAGTACGCGCATCGTCTTGACCGTCTTTTTCTGCCAGTGTTTGGAGACCGGCTGGTCCCTCTAGATCACTTCATTTTTATTTAATCTGGGTTACCAAAGCGTGAAGCGAATCGACGGATTCTTCATGCGTTCAACCCCGATTGTCCGTTGCCGCAAAAACAGATGCGCCAACTCCCGAACACCCTTCATTTCCGGTTGAAACGAATGAAAGAGGCAAGAATTTGACTGACGGGGTCCTGACCCTAGACGTCTCGTTCGGTTTCTGTGAGGGCCTGCCGGGCGGCAATGCGATGCGCCGGCGTGATGTGGCGGCGTACGGCGTTAAGTGCCGCCGCCAGCACGGCGACGTCATCCGTGAAGCCGAAACCCAGCAGAAAATCAGGCACCACATCAAGCGGAAGCACGAAGTAGGCCAGAGCGGCGAGGAGAATGCCGCGCACCTTTGGCGGTGTGTCATTGTCGAGTGCGCAGTAATAGCCGGCGACAAGATCTTCCATGAAGGGCACCTGGCGGGCAGCCTTCTTCACCGTGCGCCAGAATTTGGCGCGCACACGTTCCTCGCGCTCGCGGTTCTCGCCGGGCCCGACAGGTTCAAGGATTTCGCCGATTTTCACATCTTCCATGGTGTGCTCCTGCAGGCAAAGATGTGGGAATCAGCCTGCAAAATTCAATGCTCAGTCGGAATCGGTGGCTGGATCAGCTGCGGGCCAGATCGTTCATTGCGGCAGCAAGCTTCAGATCGAGCTCGGTCAGCCCGCCCGCATCATGCGTGGACAGACTGACATTCACGGTCTTGTAGACATTCGACCAGTCGGGGTGATGGTTGAGTTTCTCGGCCATCAGCGCCGAGCGCGTCATGAAGGCGAACGCTTCGGAGAAATCGGCGAAGACGAAGCGCCGCTGGATGGAGCCGCCGTCCTCCGCAAGATCCCATCCGTCGAGTGTTCTGAGCGCCTGTTCCAGTGCTGCCGGATCGAGCTTTGCCCTTGCCATTGCCTCTCTCCATGGTATCGCCTGTCGGAACCATCACCCGGATGATAGCGCATAGACGATGAACGCAAAGCCCCGTACCTCTATCCTGTTTGTCTGTCTCGGCAATATCTGCCGTTCACCACTTGCCGAGGGCGTATTTCGCAGAGTGGTGACCGAGCGCGGGCGGCATGCGGATTTCATGATCGATTCTGCCGGAACGGGTGCCTGGCATGTGGGCAGTGCGCCCGACCCGCGCTCGATCGAGATCGCCCGCCGGTTCGGCGTCGACATCTCCATGCAGCGGGCGCGGCAGGTGAACGCCCGGGACTTTGAACGGTTCGACCTGCTTCTGGGCATGGACCGCAACAATGTCCGGACGCTGCGTGAGCGCGCGCCGGAGGCGGCGGCAGGGAAGATCCACCTCTTTCTCAATTATGCAGATGGCCGAACGCTCGACATTCCCGATCCCTATTACGGGGGCGATGACGGCTTCGCTTCAGTCTACCAGACGATCCGCGAGGCTTCCGAAGCACTGTTGTCGAAACTCGCCTGACGGTCGTAGTCCGCGCCCACCAGAGGCCAGGCTTCCTCTATGATGTACGGTCCGCCGCCGAACGAGGCGCGCGAAGACATCAGCACGAAACGACCAAGGGTGAAGGGGACCGAGGCAAAGTTGCCGCGGGCGGAAAGATAGTTTGCCACGTCGCGTGGACTGGCGTTCTTCAGGCGCGCCAGCGTTACATGCGGTGTGAACTTCCTGGGGTCCGGCGGCAGTCGTAAGCGCCGGCAGATGCCTTCAATTTCACCCTGCAGGGCGTAGAGATCAGGCGAAGCGGACACGCCGGCCCAGATGGAGTGCGGTTTCTTCTGCCCGAAGGCCCCGACACCGGAAAGCTTCATCGTGAAGGCTGGACGCCGAACCCTATCGAGGGCATTGGCGATCTCGTCGGCCGTGTGGCCTTCCACATCGCCAAAGAACCGCAATGTCAGATGATAGTTTTCGACGTCGATCCAACGAGCTCCTGGGAGGCCCCCGCGCAGAAGTGACAACGACAAAGCGGCGTCACGCGGGATCTCGAGGGCGGTGAAAAGTCGCGGCATGGCAACCTCCTCGAATCGCACTGTCAATGACAGCGAATCACCGATTGCCACCGTGAGCAAGCGGTTTCTTCATCAAGTTTTACGTGCCTTCTTCCTGTTGCTTGTCGAGCACTTCGCGGAAGGTGGGCAGGATGCGCTCCACCATGCGTGCAACACCCTGGGCATTCGGGTGCATCCCGTCTTCCAGAAGCAGTGACGGTTCGGCGGCCACGCCGTCGAGAAAGAACGGGATGAGGGGGATTTCGTGTTTCTCCGCCAACCGCTCATAGAGCGGGTTGAAGGCGGCGGCATAGTCTTCGCCCAGATTGGGCGCGGCCAGCATGCCGGCCAGGATCACATGCTGCCCGCGTTCCTTCAGTGTGGCGATCATCCGGTCGAGATTTTGTTCGGTGGATGCGGGGGGAATGCCACGCAGCATGTCGTTGGCGCCCAGCTCCAGAAGCACAATGTCTGCATCTTCAGGAATGGACCATTCAAGACGTGAAAGCCCGCCGCTGGTGGTATCGCCGGAAACGCCGGCATTGGTGATTGCAACATCGTAATCTTCCGCCCTGAGCGCGTCTTCGAGCTGTTCCGGGAAACCTTCTCCCGGCCCGAGATTGTAGCCCGCCATAAGACTGTCGCCGAAACCGACAATCTCAATTGTCCCGGCGGTTTCGGCGGTCTGGGCGCGGGCGGTCACGGCGATGCAAAGCGCCAGCATGAGTGCTGCGGCGGCCGATGAAATTTTTGTGAACTGGCCGGAAGGACGAAAAAATTTGAATGCCATGCGGGAGAACCCATATTTGCCAGAATCGAACACTTGTACGATCCCAGCGTCATTTCTTCCCAATATAGGATGTCTTTTCCGTGACAGAAGCCGTGATCGAACTTGAGAACGTGTCGCTGACGCTGGGCGAGGGCGCTTCCTCTGTGCATGTTCTCAAAGGGGTGAGCCTCTCCGTCGAACGGGGACGCTCGACAGCGATCGTCGGCCCGTCCGGTTCGGGTAAATCCACGCTGCTGATGGTGATCGCGGGGCTCGAGCGCGTTGATGACGGCATGGTGCGGGTTGGCGGAACACAGATCAACGGGCTGAGCGAAGATGCGATTGCCGCCTTTCGCGGCCGTTCGATCGGTATCGTTTTCCAGTCCTTTCACCTCATCCCCAACATGACGGCGCTGGAGAACGTCGCTGTTCCGCTGGAACTGGCCGGGCATGCCGATCCGTTTGGTGCAGCCGAGGAGGAACTGGCCGCTGTCGGTCTTTCGCAGCGCCTGACACACTATCCGGGCGAGCTCTCGGGCGGTGAACAGCAGCGCGTGGCCATTGCCCGCGCGCTGGCGCCGGGGCCGGCGATCCTGATCGCCGACGAACCGACCGGCAATCTCGATCAGGCCACGGGCCGGCAGATTGCCGATATGCTGTTTGCCAAGGCGAAGGAGCGTGGGACGTCGCTTGTGCTCGTTACCCATGATCCCGCCCTTGCCGCCCGCTGCGAGCGACAGGTGGCGATGCGCTCGGGGCGCATCGAGCCCGAGGTCGCGGTCGAGAAGGCCGCAATGGCATGAATTCGGGCGAGATGAGCTTCCGTCGCAGCCTCAGCCTGGCGTTTCGTTTCTCTTTGCGCGAGATGCGCGGCGGGCTCTCGGGCTTTTTCATCTTTCTGGCCTGCATTGCGCTGGGCGTGGGCGCCATTGGCGGTGTCAACTCCGTGGCCACGGCGATTACCGGAGCCGTGGAAGCCGAAGGCCAGTCGCTGCTTGCCGCCGATCTGCGTTTCGAGTTGAACCAGAGGCGTGCCGGCGATGCCGAGCTGTCGTTCCTTTCCGGGCTGGGCGATGTCGCCGAGAGCGCGAACATGCGCTCCATGGCGCGGCTCCCAGACGGTTCCGACCAGACGCTCGTGGAGGTGAAGGCGGTCGACGCGCTCTATCCGCTCTATGGAAAGCGGGTGACCGAGCCGCAGCTTTCCCATGATGAACTCTTCGATGAGAAGGCGGGCGCGTATGGCGCTGCGGTGCCTCAACTGCTTTTCGAGCGGCTGGGTCTCGGTGTCGGCGACCGCATCATGCTGGGCGGGGAGACCATCGAGCTGCGTGCCGTGCTTGTCAGCGAGCCGGATGCCGTTTCCGACGGGTTCGGCTTTGCGCCGCGGCTGATGATTTCGCTGGATGCGCTTCAGGCGACCGGGCTCATCCAGCCGGGAAGTCTTGTCGAGCACGTCTACAAAGTGCGGCTCAATGGCGACGCGGGCGCTCTCGAAACCGTGCAGGCGCGAGCCGCGTCCGCGTTTCCGGAGGCCGGGTGGAGCATCCGTACGCGCAGCAATGCCGCGCCCTCGCTTTCGCGCAATATCGAGCGGTTTTCGCAGTTTCTCACTCTGGTGGGACTGACGGCGCTTGTCGTGGGGGGCGTGGGGGTTGCCAACGCGGTGCGCGCCTATCTCGACAGCAAGCGTGCCGTGATTGCGACCTTCAAGAGCCTTGGCGCTTCCGGCGGTTTCGTCTTCACCGTTTACCTCGTGCAGATCCTGATGATCGCCGGGATCGGCGTTCTCGCCGGCCTGGTGATCGGCGCCCTGATGCCGTTCGGCGCATCGGCTGTTCTGGCGAATGTCCTGCCGGTTCCCGCGACGGGCGGCGTCTATCCGGCGGCGCTTATGGTGGCGGCGCTTTTTGGCGTGATGATTACGCTTGTGTTCGCGCTGATGCCGCTCGGCCGCGCTCGTGATGTGCCGGCGACGGCGCTGTTTCGCGAAATGGGCGTGGATGGCCGCGGCTGGCCGCGTCCCGTCTATATCGCTCTTTCGGTTACCATCGCGGCGGGTCTTGCCGGTTTCGCGGTCTGGTTTTCCGACGACCGGCGCATGGCTGCGATCTTTGTCGGCGCGACCGTGTTTGCCTTCATCGTGCTGAGGGTTGTGGCGCTTGGCATTGAGTGGCTGGCGCGCCGCAGTCCGCGTGTAGCCTCGACGCCGCTGCGCCTGGCGCTCGGCAATATCCATCGCCCCGGCGCGCTGACGCCCTCCGTGGTGCTGTCGCTGGGTCTCGGCCTCACGCTGCTTGCCACGCTGGCCCTGATCGACGGCAACCTGCGACGGCAGATCACCGGAAATCTGCCGGATGTCGCGCCAAACTTCTTCTTTGTCGACATCCAGAGCGGTGAGGTGGAGGCCTTTGCTGATCTGTTGGACAGGGAAGCACCCGGCGGCAAGCTGATCCAGGTGCCGATGCTGCGCGGGCGCATCACCGCGCTCAACGATGTGAATGTGCGTGACATGGAAATTCCGCCGGAGGGCGGCTGGGTGCTGCGGGGTGACCGTGGCATCACCTATGCCCGCAACGCGCCCGAAAACGCCACGCTGACACAGGGTGATTGGTGGCCGGCAGATTATCAGGGCGAACCGCTCGTTTCCTTCACGGCGGAGGAGGGCGGAGAGCTTGGTCTCAAGATAGGAGACACGATCACAGTCAATGTGCTCGGCCGTGACGTCACGGCGCGGATCGCCAATTTCCGCGCCGTCGAATGGGAATCTCTGGCCATCAACTTCGTGATGGTGTTTTCGCCCAACACATTTGCCGGCGCTCCGCATGCCTGGCTGGCGACGCTGACGGATGCGGAAGCAACGCAGGCCGACGAATCGCAGATCCTCAATGCTGTCACGCGCAATTTCCCGACGGTGACCACCGTGCGTGTGAAGGATGCACTCGATGTGGTGAACCGGCTTGTCGAGCAATTGGCCACCGCAATCCGTGCGGCAGCCGCCGTTGCGCTGATTGCCTCGGTTCTCGTGCTTTCCGGTGCACTGGCAGCCGGCAACCGGGCGCGGGTGCACGATGCCGTGGTCCTGAAGACGCTGGGCGCGACACGGCGCACGCTGATTGCCGCCTTTTCGCTCGAATATCTGCTGATCGGTCTCGCCACGGCGGTGTTCGCGCTGCTTGCGGGCGGGATTGCAGCCTGGTTTGTGGTGACGCAGGTGATGGGCCTGCCCTCAAGCTTCCTGCCGGAGGTGGCGTTCACCACCGTTGTGGTGGCGCTGGTGATGACGGTTGGCTTCGGCCTGATCGGCACGTGGCGGGTTCTCGGACACAAGGCGGCGCCGGTTCTGCGCAATCTGTGAGCGTGAAAAACCGTTAACCCTTCGCGCGGAGAGGTGCCGTTTCGCCCGCGAACTGTTGCCGCAGGCGCATTTCCGGCGTGGGGAGGTCTTGTCCTGAACACAAACTGACATCATATTTGATCTACGCATGCTGGTATCCCGCCAGCGGCGCACGGTCTCACGGCCGTCACCGGACGGGATTAAAGCCAGAAAGGGGTAATTATGGCTGACCTTCGTAACTATCAGGCCCGCGCAACGCCCGGCGTGCGCGCGGACGCGGCCATCGACGAGGGCCTGCGCGCCTATATGATCCGCGTCTACAACCTTATGGCGCTCGGCCTGGCGATCACCGGCCTTGCAGCCTTTGGCGCGTTCAACCTTGCCATCGCCGACGGCCAGCTCACGGCTTTCGGCCAGCTCATCTATGCCAGCGCCTTCCGCTGGGTTGTGATTCTCGCACCGCTTGCGCTGGTGTTCTTCCTGAGCTTCCGCATTCAGAACATGAGCGTCGGAGCGGCACAGACAACCTTCTGGGTCTATTCAGCCCTGGTGGGTCTGTCCCTGTCGACGGTCTTCCTCGTTTTCACGGGTGAAAGCATCGTCCGTACGTTCTTCATCACCGCCGCTTCGTTCGGCGCGCTGTCGCTCTGGGGCTACACGACCAAGCGTGACCTTTCGGGCATGGGGTCGTTCCTGTTCATGGGTCTGATCGGCATCATCATTGCCTCGATCGTGAACATTTTCCTCGGCTCATCGGCGCTGCAGTTCGCCATTTCGGTGATCGGCGTGCTGGTGTTCGCCGGCCTGACGGCCTACGACACCCAGCAGATCAAGGAGATGTATTACGAGGGCGACGATGCCACCGTGTCCGGCCGCAAGGCGATCATGGGCGCGCTGCGTCTCTATCTCGACTTCATCAACCTGTTCATGTTCCTGCTGCAGTTCCTCGGAAATCGCGAGTAGCGGGCGCGGAACCAGAAACAGTGCTATGGAGAGGGCGGCTTTCGGGCCGCCCTTTCTTTTGCTTCATTCGAGAGCGACCACCGAGTTTCCATGAAACCCACCATCCGCCCCGCAACCCCGGCTGATCTCCCTGCCATCACCCGCATCTACGCCCACGCCGTTGCCGGGGGCACGGCAAGCTATGAGCTTGAACCGCCGGGCGAGGCCGAGATGCGCGAGCGCATGGAGGCGCTCGTTCGCAATGGCTACCCCTATATCGTTGCGGAGAATGAAGACGAAATTCTCGGTTACGCCTATGCGGGACCGTTTCGCCCGAGACGGGCCTATCGCTTCATGGTCGAGGATTCGGTTTATCTGGCGCCGGAAGCGCAGGGTCGCGGCGTCGGGCGGCTTTTGCTTCAGGCGCTGGTTAAAGCGTGCGAACGGTGCGGATTTCGCCAGATCGTCGCCGTTATCGGCGACGGCTCGGAGGAAAGCGCCTCGGTAAAACTGCATCGGGCCGCAGGTTTCCGCGATGCGGGCATTCTTCGCGGCAGCGGCTTCAAGCACGGGCGCTGGCTCGACACGGTGTTTATGCAGCTCGCGCTGAATGGGGGCGACAGTGCGCTGCCCGATCCCGATTCCATCCCCGAGCGGCTGTTTCGGGGCGAGTCGGTTCGTTGAGGACGATCTAAACCATCTTTCGGTCCCGACCCGACAGCGCCGCGCGTCTTATAAGACGCGCAAGGGACGCTGTAACACTTTCAAATGAATTCATTTGAAAGCGACATGCATTAGGTGACGAGTTTCAGCTTCTTGTCGAACACGGCCAGGACGCGTGCCAGTTCGTGTCCACGTTTCAGGATTGCGCCTGTGGCGGCGATAACGCTGTAGGCACCCTGCTTCCGGGTCAGCTTGGGATCCTTGACGATCTGAAACAGCGGGACTTCGCTGGTTCGCCGGAAGACGGAGAACACCGCCCGGTCCCGGAGATGATCGATGGCGTAGTCACGCCACTCGCCTGCCGCGACCATGCGGCCGTAGATGCGCAGAATCTGATCCAGTTCGCGCCGCTCGAAGGTTACGGGGAGATCGGAACGTGCCCTGCGTGCCTCGTGCAGCGGAATCAGTATCCCGGAGCCGTCCCTATCCTCCCCCGCGCTGCCGTAATCGGTCATTGGCTGTACCTCATGACGATTTGGTGACATGGGAAGGTTCGCCCGCCATAGGCGGAATTGCAAGCCCGCATTCCCCAGGCTGCATCTGGTCGGGCCTGAGATGCGAAAAAGCGCGCCTCATCCTTCTTGATGGCATGGTTCATCAGAGTGGTTAGAGTTACCCACATCTTTTGCCGGCACGGCTATTCTTGGTCTGCAAGCCTCAATTGTTAGCCGGTAGTCACAAATCAGGACCGTTTGTCGGAATTGGTGATGACTTGCCTTTTTCTTGCCGCATTTTGTTCAAGCTCACGCCCCATTGTGCCGCAACGATCCGCCCGTTGCCTGAGACGGTTCGGTCCGGACACGGATCCCGAAAACCCCAAGCCCCCCCGCCCTCGGGGTCATGCCCGGATCGAACCAACTCTCGGATGTCCGAGCGGGCAACGGTCCCAAGAGATCAAAACCGGTGCTGAATGAGTCAGCGCCGGTTTTTCTTTTGGGACCAGGCCGCGCGGCGGCCATATTCATAGGCCCCCATCCCCGGGGTTCATGGCAAATGCGCCCAATATCGCTCCCGGTCGACCGTCTTTGTCGACGCGCTGGAGCAGGAGTGCGCAGCCATTGCCCTTCTGCACCAGTTCGGCCTTGGGCATTTCGAAGCTCTTGGCCGCGCCGTCCCACATGCCGATCGTCTGGATGCGGTTGACAGCATTGCGATATTGTATCGACCGCCCGCGGTTTTCGCCGGCGCGGATATCCACTGTGCTTTGCGGCGTGTAATCGACAAAGACCAGATGCGCATTGATGGGCTCGCCCTTCAGGTTCTCGGGTATTGAGCCGACATTGACGACGATGGTGTCGCCCATGTCCTTGAGGGAAATATCCACCTGAAGTCCGTCCACGGTTCCTGCGAGGGCTTCAAGCGTTGAAGTGACCTTGCCCCGGTCCGCGCCATTCATGTCGCGCCGGCCGTTGACGATGGCCTGTGGTGTGTAGACGGATGCCCTTTGAAGTGCACCGGCATATCTTCTCTGCCGTTCGGAGTTAGCCGGGCTTGCGAGCGCATCACGCCAGCCCAGATAGTCCCAGTAATCGACGTGGTAAGCGAGGGCGACAACATCGTCCCTTGCGGCGAGTTCACCCAGCACAGCGTCTGCGGGTGGACATGAATTGCAGCCCTGGCTCGTGAAGAGCTCCACAACACCGATCGGGTCGACCGGGCGGCTGGTGCTTTCAGCACTGCCGGGGCCAGTGAAGGCCAATAAGCCTAAAGCCGCAGCCAGAAAATGGCCGGGTATCCAGAGCCGAAACATGCGCTCTCCGTTTGGGATGTGAAGCGATCATTGCTTTGTTTCAGAACTATAGGAGCGACCACGCCTCAACAAGAAGTCACGTTCAGGTGAGACGGGCCTACGGCGCGGCTTCCAATGGCAGAAACAAAAAGACCGCCGGCGTTTCCGCCGGCGGTCTGACTGAAGCGATCCTGTAGCCTGGTCAGGCGGCCAGGTCGCGCAGGACGTATTGCAGGATGCCGCCGTTCTTGAAGTATTCAAGCTCATCCAGCGTATCGATGCGGCAGAGAAGCGGGACCTCCTTTACCGAACCGTCGGCAAAGGTGATTTTCGCGTTCACGGTTGCGCGCGGCTTGATGGTCTCGAGCCCGTCGATGGTGACGGTCTCATCGCCCTTCAGGCCGAGCTTTGCCCAGCTCGTTCCTTCGTCGGCAAAGACGAATGGGATGACGCCCATGCCAACCAGATTGGAGCGGTGGATACGCTCGTAGCTCTCGGAGATCACGGCGCGGACACCGAGCAGGTTGGTGCCCTTGGCAGCCCAGTCGCGCGAGGAGCCGTTGCCGTATTCGCCACCGGCGAACACCACCAGCGGCACGCCTTCCTTGCGGTATTCCATGGCTGCGTCGTAGATCGACATCTCCTCCTTGGAGGGATAGTGGATCGTGTAGCCGCCTTCGGTGCCGTTTTCGCCCAGCATGTGGTTGCGGATGCGGATGTTGGCGAAAGTGCCGCGCATCATCACCTCATGGTTGCCGCGCCGCGTGCCGTACTGGTTGAAGTCGGCAACGCCCACGCCATTGTCCATCAGGTATTTGCCGGCTGGCGACTGTGCCTTGATGGAACCGGCGGGCGAAATGTGGTCGGTGGTGATCTTGTCGCCGAACAGGCCGAGGATGCGCGCATTCTTGATGTCGCTCACATCGCCGGTCGTCTTCTTCATGCCGACGAAGTAGGGCGGGTTCTGCACATAGGTCGACTTGTCGTCCCATGCATAGGTCTCGCCTTCCGGCACCTGCACGGCCTGCCAGTTCTCGTCGCCGGTGAAGACCTCGGCATACTTCTTCTCGAAGAGATCGCGGGTGACGTTCTTCTGGATGAACTCCTGGATCTCCTGGTTGGAGGGCCAGATGTCCTTCAGATAGACGTCGTTGCCGTCCTTGTCCTGACCGATCGGTTCCTTGGTCAGGTCCTTGGTGACCGAACCGGCGAGCGCATAGGCGACGACCAGCGGCGGAGAGGCCAGGTAGTTGGCCTGCACATCCGGCGAGATGCGGCCTTCGAAGTTGCGGTTGCCGGAGAGAACGCCGGCAGCGATCAGGCCCTTGTCGTTGATGGTCTTGGAGACCGGCGCCGGAAGCGGGCCGGAGTTGCCGATGCAGGTCGTGCAGCCGAAGCCGACGAGGTTGAAGCCTATCTGGTCGAGTTCCTTCTGCAGTCCGGAATTCTCCAGATACTCGGCCACCACCTGCGAACCGGGAGCGAGCGAGGTCTTCACCCAGGGCTTCTGCTTGAGGCCGAGGCGATTGGCGTTGCGGGCCAGCAGGCCGGCGCCGATCAGAACGCTTGGGTTCGAGGTGTTGGTGCAGGAGGTGATGGCGGCAATCGCCACGTCACCATGGCCGAGGTCGTAGTCCTCGCCCTCAACCTGCCAGCGCTGTTCCAGCGTGGACGGGTCCTTCTTGTATTCCTTCTCGAGCGATTCGGCGAAGCCGGACGCGATGTTGTCGAGCGGAATGCGGCCTTCCGGACGTTTCGGGCCGGCCATCGAGGGAACCACGTCGCCAAGGTCGAGCTCGAGCGTGTCGGTGAAGACCGGATGCTCGGTGCCCGTCTCGCGGAACATGCCCTGCGCCTTGCAGTAGGCTTCCACGAGCGCGATGCGCTCTTTCGAGCGGCCGGAGACATTGAGGTAGTTCAGCGTTTCCGAATCGACCGGGAAGAAGCCGCAGGTAGCGCCGTATTCCGGACCCATATTGCCGATGGTGGCGGCGTCGGCCAGCGTCAGATGGTCGAGGCCCTCGCCGAAGAACTCGACGAACTTGCCAACCACGCCCTTCTTGCGCAGCATTTGCACGACGGTGAGCACCAGGTCGGTGGCCGTCACGCCTTCTTTCAGCTTGCCGGTGAGCTTGAAACCGATGACTTCCGGCAGGAGCATGGAGATCGGCTGGCCGAGCATGGCCGCTTCGGCCTCGATGCCGCCAACGCCCCAGCCGAGCACGCCGAGACCGTTGATCATCGTGGTGTGCGAATCGGTGCCGACGCAGGTGTCAGGATAGGCAATCGTCTTGCCGTCCTCGTCCTTCGTCCAGACTGCCTGGCCGAGATATTCGAGGTTCACCTGGTGGCAGATGCCGGTGCCTGGCGGCACGACGCGGAAGTTCTTGAACGCCTTCTGACCCCATTTGAGGAAGCGGTAGCGCTCGCCATTGCGCTGGTATTCCAGCTCCACATTGCGCGCGAAGGCCTTAGGCGTGCCGAACTCGTCGACGATGACCGAGTGGTCGATAACGAGGTCAACCGGAACAAGTGGGTTGATCTTCTGCGGGTCGCCGCCGAGCGACACCATGGCATCGCGCATGGCTGCGAGATCGACCACGGCGGGAACGCCGGTGAAATCCTGCATCAGCACGCGGGCCGGGCGATAGGCGATCTCGTGGCCGGCCGTACCGCGGTCGTCGAGCCATGCCGCGACCGCTTCGATATCGGACTTGGTGACCGAGCGTCCGTCTTCGTTGCGCAGCAGGTTTTCAAGCAGCACCTTCATGGAGAAGGGCAGGCGGGAAATGCCTTCGAGACCGTTTTTCTCGGCCTCCTTGAGGTCGAAATAAACATATTCCGCATCCCCAACCTGGAGGGTGCGACGGCAATTGAAACTGTCAAGTGATTTGGTCACGGGCGATCCTATCCTGTTCTGCTATCCGAAACGGGAACGGACTCCTCGAGGCATCACGCGCAAAAGGTGCGGGTACGGTCATTTCCGCTGTCCGCCCCCAAGCGTCCCGGCCGTTCAAGGCGGCGCGCGCGCGGGTATCGGCACAAAGAGTTACACGCCGACCGCTGGCGTGGTTGAGGCGGATATAGAGAATTTTGTAGAAGAGTTCTAGAGTGAGAAATGGCAAATCTGCCATGTCGTGAAAAATTCAGGACCATATCTTTGCCGAAGGACGACCACATGATGCGGCTTGCTGCCGAGGGGCTTGGCGGTGAGCGCGGCGGCGAGACCGTGTTCTCCGGCATCTCCTTCACGCTTGGTGAAGGCGAGGCGCTGACGGTCACGGGGCCAAATGGCGCAGGCAAATCCACCCTGTTGCGCGTGATCTGCGGCCTTTTGCCAGCCTTTGAGGGCAAGGTGCAGTTTTCCGGTGGAGGGGAGGCGTTTCCGGATGTGGCGTCCGCCTGCCACTATCTCGGCCACCGCAATGCGATGAAAGCAGAGCTCGGTGTGGAGGAGAATTTGCGCTTCTGGCAGGAGTTCATGGGCGAGCCCCATCTGCCGCCGTTCGAGGCGCTGGAGATGGTGGGTCTCGGCGATATCGGCCACCTGCCGTTCGGCTATCTGTCCACGGGGCAGAGACGGCGCGCTTCCATCGCGCGGCTTCTGGTGAGCTATCGGCCCGTCTGGCTGCTCGATGAGCCGACATCCGGCCTCGACAAGGCATCCGAAGCGCAATTCGCCGACCTCATGGGCGTGCATCTGGAGGATGGCGGAATGATCGTGGCCGCCACCCATCTGCCGCTTGGCCTGAAGGGTGCGCGGGAGCTGAGGATGGGGGAGGCTGCGGGTTGACGATGCTGGACGTGCGCTACCTCAAACAGCAACCATCCCGGTTTGCACCATGCTAGCGCTTTTCCGACGCGAGTTGCAGATCGGCGTGCGCACCGGCAACGGGGCGCTGACCGGTGTGCTCTTCTTTCTTGCCGTTGTCGCCGTCATACCTTTCGGCGTCGGGCCGGATTTGAATCTTCTGGCGCGCATCGGCCCGGCAGTTCTCTGGATCGGTGCTCTGCTTGCCGGCCTTCTCGGGCTTGAACGCCTGTTCCAGGCTGATCGTGAGGACGGCTCTCTGGACCTGATGCTTCTGGCCGACAGCCGGCACATGACGGCTATGACCGTGTTTGTAAAATGCTGCGCGCACTGGACAGTAAATGTTCTGCCGCTCGTGGTGGTGACGCCGCTGCTCGGCCTTTTCATGAATATCGAACTTGTGGGCATTCTGGCTGCGACCGCGACGCTGGCCGTCGGCACGCCCGCCATCACCTTCATCGGTGCGGTGGGCGCGGCCCTTGCCGTTGCCCTGCCGCGGGGTGGGCTTCTGGTCTCGGTTCTGGTCCTGCCGCTCACCATCCCGGTTCTGATCTTCGGTGTGGCGGCGGCGCGGGGTGCGGTGGCCGACCCTGATCCGTTTCTGCCGCCCTTCCTCATTCTTGCCGCTCTGATGCTGTTCTTTGCCGTCATCGGGCCGCTGGCCGCTTCCCTTGCACTGCGCTGGGGCGGCGACTGATGTGCGGCAATCGATTCGATTGCGGAACAGGACGCGCAACGCTATGGGTTCAGGCATGACAAACGCCACGCCGCAAGCCTCGACGCTCTCCGGTCGCCTGACGGCGCTCGCCAATCCCACGCGGTTTCTCGCGCTGGCCGACACGCTTGTTCCATGGCTCGGCGGCCTCTCGCTGGCCGTTCTCGCTGCCGGCTTCTACATGGCGTTTGCTGCGCCTGAAGACTACCAGCAGGGAATCACCGTCCGGATCATGTATATTCATGTGCCGTTCGCCTGGCTCGCCATGTTCTGCTACTCGCTTATGGCGGCGTCCGCGCTTGGCACGCTTGTGTGGAAGCATCCGCTTGCCGATGTGGCGCTCAAGTCCGCCGCTCCCATCGGCGCGGCCTTCACCGCGCTGGCGCTGTTCACCGGCTCCGTCTGGGGCAAGCCCATGTGGGGCACGTGGTGGGTCTGGGATGCGCGGCTGACCTCCGTTTTCATCCTGTTCCTGATGTATCTCGGCATCATCGCCCTGACACGGGCGATGGACGATCCCGGCCGTTCGGCGCGGGCCGCGGCAATCCTCACGCTCGTCGGCTTCGTCAACATCCCAATCATCAAGTTCTCGGTGGACTGGTGGAACACGCTGCATCAGCCGGCTTCGGTGTTCCGCCTCGATGGGCCAACGATACACGCCTCGCTCCTGTGGCCGCTGCTCATCTGCGCGCTGGGCTTCACTCTGCTTTTCGTCACGCTGCATCTGATGGCGATGCGCGCGGATATCTGGCGGCGTCGTGTTGTGGCCATGCGCAGGCTTTCGGCGCGGGCGGCGGAAAGGGCGGCCCGATGACCCATGCAGCCTATGTTTTTGCCGCCTATGGAATCTCGGCGCTGGTAATCGCGGGGCTTGGCCTGTGGATCCTGATCGATCAGGCGGGCCGCAAGCGCGAGCTCAAGGAGCTTGAGGAACGCGGTATTCGTCGCCGCTCGGATCGCAAGGCTCAGAAGAAATGAGCGTGACGAGCGACAAACCAGCGCGTTCGCGGCTCGTCCTGTTTTTGCTGCCGCTTCTTCTCTTTCTGGCGCTTTCGGGGGTCTTTCTGGTTCAGTTGATCTCCGGCAAGGACACGTCTGTGGTGCCATCCGCACTGATTGGCCGCCCCGCGCCGCAGACCGATCTTCCACCGCTCGAGGGGATGAGCCTACCCGGTCTGTCATCGGAGGCCTTCAGCGGCCGGGTCACGCTGGTCAATGTCTGGGGTTCCTGGTGCCTGCCATGCCGTCAGGAGCACCCGCTGCTGATGCAGCTCGCCACGGATGAGCGCGTCGTGATTGCGGGGCTCAACTACAAGGACAAGCCGGAAAACGCCCGCCGGTTTCTGGGCGATCTCGGCAACCCCTACGATGCCATCGGTGTCGACCAGAATGGCCGTGCGGCGATCGACTGGGGTGTCTATGGCGTTCCTGAAACCTTTCTCGTCGGACCTGATGGCACGATCCGCTACAAGCATGTGGGGCCGTTCACGCCCGAGAGTATCCGCGAAAGTCTGATGCCCGAGATTGAAAAAGCTCTGGCGGAGCGCCCGGCGGGCTGATTGGCCATGCCATATTCTCTGGCCCAGATAAAATGCTGCACTGCAGCAAAAGTGCCGTGAAACGCATGCTAGGGTTTTCATCCCAACGAACAGGAGGGATGTATGACGACCCATATCAGCGCGCATTTCGAGAAGCAGGCGCAGGCCTGCGATCGCATGGGCTCTTCCTTTACGGCGCAGTTATGCCGTCTCCTGCCCGAAATCCTGGACCGCGAGACCGCCACCGGTGCGCGCGTGCTCGGCTGGCCGGGCGAGGCGGGGGAGGATGCGCTGGCGCTGCGTCTGTGTGGCGGGCTTCACGCGCTTGTGCTTGGCGGTGAGGATGCTGCACTTGCCGGTGTCTATCCACCGCACGCTGCTTCACCCGATGAGCTTCGAAAGGCCGTGAGCGCGGCCATTGCGCGCCATGATGAGCGCCTTTGCGCCAATCTGGACAGCGCACCACAGACCAATGAGATCGGTCGTTCGGCGATGCTTCTGCCGGGCTTTCTCCAGATCGCGCGTGAAACAGGCCTGCCGCTCGACCTTTATGAAATTGGCTCGAGTGCAGGGCTCAACCTTCTGTTCGACCGCTTTCACTACCGCTATGGCGATAGCGCATGGGGCGACCCCGCTTCTCCCGTGAGGCTGGCGCCTGAGACGCGCGGGTCAGCCCCGGACCTGTCGGGGGCACTGGATATCGCCACGCGCCAGGGGAGCGACATCGCGCCCATCGACGTGTCCCGTGATGATCAGCGGTTGCGATTAACCTCCTATGTGTGGGCCGATCAGGAGGCGCGGCTTTCCCGCTTGCGCGCGGCCATGGAACTGGCAAAAGAGACGCCGTTCGCACTGGAAAAGGCGGATGCCGCTGACTTTGTGGAGGCCGCGCTTGCCGCCCGCCGGCCCGATCGGGTCACGGTGCTTTTCCATTCGATCATGTGGCAATACCTTCGCCATGAAACGCGGGCCCGTATAGAGACCGCGCTTGAGGCGGCAGGCCGGGCAGGGGGTCCACCCATCGCATGGCTGCGCATGGAACCCTCGGACACGAATGAGCCATTCGCGCTGGTTTCGCTCACGCTGTGGCCCACCGGAGAGCGCCGCGATCTGGCGCGCTGCGACTTCCATGGCCGCTGGATCGAGTGGTTGCTCTAGATCGCCGTGCGTCCATCCGGACGCACAAAGGACGATTCAGACTATGGATGGAGCATCGGAATAATCCGAAAACCGGGTTCCACCTTTCGGTCCGATGCTCTAGCGCGTTGCGATGGCCGCCGCCGCACCCGCCATCATCGAGGCGCTGGTGCGGTTTGCAATGCGCATGGCGCGCGGGCTTTTGAGCAGTCTTCGTGCCTGCGTGGCGGCAAGCACCCACACGGCATCCACCGCCACCAGCACGAGCACCATGGTGAGTGTCAGTTCAGCCCAGCCGATCAATGTCACCGAGGCGACATCGATGATGGTGGGCAGCAGCGCCAGATAGAACATCATGATTTTCGGATTGCCGAGTGTCACTGCCATGCCGGTGAAGAAGAGACGCAGGCGCGAGCCGGCATTGGGCAGGGCTTCGTCACTTGCTTCCACCGGTGCGGTCCACATCTTCCAGGCCAGATAGAGCAGATAGGCCACGCCTGCATATTTGATCACCACGAACGCCATGTGGAAGGTTTCCGCCACATAGGCGAGGCCTAAAATGGCGAAGGAAAGCCAGATGCCCTCGCCGATCCACATGGCGGCCAGGAATGGCAGCACATCGCGCCAGCCGCGCGTTATGACGCGGGCGACCAGCGCCGCGATGCTGGGGCCGGGAGAGCCGGCAGCGACAAGCAACGCACCGGCAAAGATGATGAGGGCGGAGATATCCATTGTTCTACCTCGCGGAGAGCGCCAGACGCAGGCCGAGCGCGGCAAAGGCTGCCGCAAAGGAGCGCCGCAGCCATTTCATGATGGTCGGGCTCGACAGGACCCTGCCGCGCACGAGCGAAGCCATCTGCCCATAGAGCACGAAGACGACGAAGGTCATCGCCATGAAGATGAAGCCCAGCCACGCCATGTCGAGCGCCGGCAGGGCGCTTTCAGCGGGAATGAACTGGGGCAGGAAAGCGAGAAAGAAGATCGAGAGCTTTGGGTTCAGAATGTTGATCAGGAAGCCGCGGCGGATGATCGCCCGATGCGGGATCGCGCTGCGGTCTGGCTCGGCATTCAGCATGCCGTTCTCCTTCAGCGCGCCCCATGCCATCCAGAGGAGATAGAGCACCCCGGCGAATTTCACGATCTGGAACAGCATCGCGCTGGCATGCAGCAGGGCGGCGATGCCGAGGATCGCGGCTGCGATATGGGGCAGAATGCCGAGCGTGCAGCCGAACGCGGCCGAAACGGATGCCAATCCGCCGCGACCAAGCGCGATGGCCAGTGTGTAGATCACACCAGTGCCAGGAATGAGCACGACGACAAGCGCCGTGAGCAGGAATGCGGGATCCATTGGGGGCTCCTCCACGAGAACGCGGGAGATTAGGGCTCCATGTATGGAAACTGTCAACCCGGATGGCGGGACGTGTCGACGGCTGCGCCTGGCACCCTCGCCCTTCGACGAGCTCAGGGTGAGGGTTACTGAGGACGACCAGTAGGCCCACTATTGACCAGTAGGCTCATTATTGAAATGTCGAGGTGACAGAGCGGTGGGCGGTTGATCCTCGCGGACGATACACCTTTCGAGCCACCGCCACGCCCCGGTAACCCTCACCCTGGGCTTGTCGAAGGGCGAGGGTGCCAGGCAACAACGTCAATGTCGCTCTCAAGAAGTCCAGTATCGCAACGCCAAAGAAGGTTACGCAGCCGCATTCTCATCCGTTTTGAGCCCGCAAGACAAGTGCGGGCTCATCTGGAAGTAAACCTCAAGCCGCGCCGGCGCGGCTTTTCTCGAAGCGCTTGCGCTCGTGCGGGTCGAGATAGAGTTTGCGCAGGCGGATCGACTTCGGCGTCACTTCCACCAGCTCGTCTTCCTGGATCCAGGAAAGCGCGCGCTCCAGCGTCATGCGGATCGGCGGGGTCAGCTTCACCGCCTCGTCCTTGCCGGCGGCGCGGATGTTGGTGAGCTTCTTGCCTTTCAGCACGTTCACTTCCAGATCGTTGTCACGGGAGTGAATGCCGATGATCATGCCGTGATAGACTTTTACGCCTGCGTCGATCACCATCGGGCCGCGATCTTCCAGGTTGAACAGGGCGTAGGCCGCTGCCTCACCGTCATCGTTGGAGATCAGAACACCATTCACGCGGCCGCCGATCTCGCCCTTGTAGGGCTGATAATCGTGGAACAGCCGGTTCATGATGGCCGTGCCGCGCGTGTCGGTCAAAAGCTCCGACTGATAGCCGATCAGGCCGCGCGTGGGCGCGTGGAAGACGAGGCGCTGGCGGTCGCCGCCGGAGGGGCGCAGCTCGATCATCTCGGCCTTGCGCTCCGACATCTTTTGCACGACGACGCCGGAATGCTCCTCGTCCACGTCGATGACCACTTCCTCGATGGGCTCGAGAAGCTGGCCGCTTTCGTCCTTCTGCATCACCACGCGGGGGCGCGATACGGCGAGCTCGAAGCCCTCGCGGCGCATGGTTTCGATGAGAACGGCGAGCTGGAGTTCGCCACGGCCTGAGACATAGAAGGAATCCTTGTCGTCGGCTTCCTCGATCTTCAGCGCCACATTGCCCTCGGCTTCCTTCAGGAGGCGGTCGCGGATCACGCGGCTCGTCACCTTGTCGCCCTCGGTGCCGGCGAGCGGCGAGTCGTTGACGATAAAGCTCATGGTCACGGTTGGCGGGTCGATCGGCTGGGCTTCCATCGGCTGGCTGACCGACGGATCGCAGAACGTGTCGGCAACGGTTCCCTTGGAGAGACCTGCAATGGCGACGATGTCGCCGGCATGGGCCTCCTCGATGGGCTGGCGCTCAAGGCCGCGGAAGGCGAGGATCTTGGAGATGCGGCCGTTTTCCAGAAGCGTGCCGTCGTGATGCAGCACCTTCACGGCCTGGTTCGGCTTGATGGATCCGGCCGCGATACGGCCCGTGATGATGCGGCCGAGGAAGGGGTTGGCTTCCAGAATGGTGCCGATCATGCGGAAGGGGCCGGGCTCGGTGGTCGGCTCGGGCACATGCTTGAGCACCAGGTCGAACAGCGGGGCGAGACCCTGATCCTTGGGACCTTCGGGCTCGTAGTTCATCCAGCCGTCGCGGCCCGAGCCGTAGAGGATCGGAAAGTCGAGCTGCTCGTCAGTGGCGTCGAGCGCGGCGAAGAGGTCGAACACCTCGTTGATCACCTCGTCGGCACGCGCGTCCGGACGGTCGATCTTGTTGATGGCGACGATCGGTTTCAGGCCGACTTTAAGCGCCTTACCCACGACGAACTTGGTCTGCGGCATCGGGCCTTCGGCCGCGTCCACCAGAAGCACGGCGCCATCCACCATGGAGAGGATGCGCTCCACCTCGCCGCCGAAATCGGCGTGGCCGGGCGTGTCGACAATGTTGATGCGGGTGTCCTTCCATTCCACCGAGGTGGCCTTGGCAAGAATGGTGATGCCGCGTTCTTTTTCGAGGTCGTTGGAGTCCATGGCCCGCTCTGCGACACGCTGGTTGTCGCGGAAGGCGCCGGACTGCTTCATAAGCTCGTCGACGAGTGTCGTTTTCCCATGGTCAACGTGGGCGATGATCGCAATATTGCGCAGTTTCATGTGTGCTCTTTTGGGGTCGGTAGGCGCGCGAAAGGCATGGCGCGGCCAGTTGCGTTGCCGCGCTCATACAGGTTTTTTCGCAATTGCGAAAGTGTGCAGTGCCCTTCATGCCGCGGGCGGCCGCAAGATCAGCCCCAGCTTGCGCCCTTGAGCGCGTTGAGCGGAAACTTGAGATAGCGCTTGCCATTGGCCTCCGGCGCGGGGAGCTGCCCGGCGTTCATGTTCACCTGCAGTGCGTGCAGGATGAGTTTAGGCATCGGCAGGGTCCTGTCGCGCGCTTCGCGGACGGCGACGAAATCGGCTTCCGTTTCGCATTTCGACATATGACTGTTTGTCGCCTTCTGTTCGGCGACGGTGCTTTCAAAACGCGGTTCACGCCCGCCCGGCTGATAATCGTGGCCGACGAAGATGCGGGTCTCGTCCGGCAGGCTGAGAATGTCCTGGATGGATTTCCAGAGCCGTTCGGCGCTGCCGCCGGGAAAGTCGCAGCGAGCCGTGCCGGAATCGGGCATGAAGAGCGTGTCGTGAACGAAGGCGGCATCGCCGATCACATAGGTGATCGAGGCCAGCGTATGCCCGGGCGAGAACATGACCCTTGCCGGCAGCGAGCCGATGGTGAAGGTGTCGCCGTCGGCAAAAAGCCTGTCCCACTGCAAGCCATCCGCTTTGAATTCGGGCCAGTTGTAGATTGTTTTCCAGAGCTTCTGGACCTCTACGACCTTTTCGCCGATGGCGATGGGTCTGCCGGTTTTCTCTTTCAGATAGCTTGCGGCGGAAAAGTGGTCGGCATGGGGGTGCGTGTCGAGAATCCACTCCAGCTCCAGGCCCTTATCTGCAACGAAGGCAAGGAGCCTGTCGGCATTCTGCGTCGACGTGCTGCCCGATTTCTCGTCGAAATCCAGCACCGGGTCGATAATGGCGCATTTTCCGGTTGCCGGGTCGGCAACGACATACTGCGCGGAGAAGGTGCGCTGGTCGAAGAAGACGGTCACATCCGGACGTGCGGTGGTGGCCTTCGCCGCTGCACCGGCTCCCCGGGGCGTGTATGTCTGATCCATCGTGCTCTCCGTGAGTGCGTGCGATACAGATTAGTTAATGCCGGTGAGGGGAAGATGCAATTTCTCAAACTGCGACCAATTGGGCATGGCATTCCAATAAATTGGTAGTTTGAGCCAACTGTTGGCTTAATCTTTCGGAAGCGCGCAAAAAAACCGGGACCAGAGGCCCCGGTTTGCTGATCTGCGCGGTCCGTCAGGCAGAGCGCACGGGATCGAGCGTCACTTTGTAGAGTTCGCTGTCGTCGCGGTCCATGAGCCGCACGGTCATCTGTTCCGTGGTGGCGTCGATGTCGACAAGACCGAAGAACTGGAAGCCGGCCGAAGGCGGCAGGTTGGCACCCTGTTCCTCGCTGGGGACCTTCACATATTTGAGCTCGGGTCCGAACGTCCCGTCGAGCCTGTTGGGCCCGAACGTGCCGGCGTGAAGCGGGCCGGACACGAACTCCCAGAACGGTTTGAAGTCCTGGAAGGCGGCCTTGTCGGGATTGTAATAGTGCGCGGCCGTGTAGTGCACGTCGGCGGTGAACCAGACCGTGTTTTCAATGCCCGCATTCTTGATGTAGCGCAGGAGATCGGCGATCTCGAACTCACGGCCTTTCGGGCCTGCATTGTCGCCATTGGCGATCGCCTCGATCCTGTCGCCATCCGGCACCACCAAGCCGATCGGCATGTCGGCGGCAATGACCTTCCAGGTGGCGCGGGAGTTTGCGAGCTCGCGTTTCAGCCAGCGGATCTGCTCGTCGCCGAGGAAGCGGGTTTCCTCGCCGGCGGCTTCCTGGAGGCCTTCCGAATTGGCGGCACGGTAGGAGCGCATGTCGAGGAAGAAGACATCGAGCATCGGACCGTAGGCGATCTTGCGGTAGACCCGGCCCGGCTCTGCCGGGGTATAGCGGATCGGCGTCATCTCGTGGAAAGCGCGCGCCGCACGCGCCTGCAGCAGCGCCACCGACTTTTCGGTGTAGCGATCGTCTTCCGAAAGATCCTTGGAGGCCGACCAGTTGTTGACCACTTCATGGTCATCCCACTGGAAGAATGTCGGGCAGACGGCGTTCAGTGCGCGCACGTGATCGTCCATCATGTTGTATTTCCACTGGCCGCGGAACTCATCCAGCGTTTCGGCAACCTTGCGCTTTTCGTCGATCAGGACGGTGTTTTTCCAGACGCTGCTGTCCTTGAGCGTAACCTCATCTTCCATCGGGCCATCGGCATAGATGGTATCGCCCGAGTGGAGGAAGAAATCCGGGCGGTGCTTCGCCATGGTGGCATAGGTCTTCATGCCGGTCTCGTCGATGCCCCAGCCCTGACCGGCCGTATCGCCGGACCAGGCAAAGCGGATGTCACGGCGGGCAGACGGAGCCGTCCGGAACTGTCCGATAATGGGCTCGGAACCAGCCGAGACGTCGCTCAGATCCACGGCCCTCATGCGATAGAAAATGTCCTGGTCCGAGGCGAGGTTTTCGAGCAGCCGCTTGACGGTGAAGTCGCTCTCCGGCAGCGCGTCCATGGTGGGCAGCCGCACGGGGTTGGCGAAGCTCTCGGTGGTCGAGATCTCGAACTCGATCCGCGCCGGCCGGTCCGTGCGGGTCCAGATCATGCCGCTCGTCGTGTCGACATCGCCGGACTGGACGCCGTGCGTGAACACGGGGCGCGAAGAAGCCCGCGAGATGGCGGGCATGGCAAGCCCGCCCACGGCGGTGGCGAGTGCGGTTGCGCCGGTTCCTAGCAGGAATTTGCGGCGGGTACTCACTGCGAAGGACTTCATGACAGTCTCCCTCAATCTGGTTGATTCTCGGGAGGCAATCTGGTGCTTCAATGTTGCAGTGAGTTATCGCTCACATGACACATCCATGACTGTCAAAAGCCCTTTCAGGCGAGCCCCTTCTTCTCCATCATGGCTTCCGGGGTGGGCATGCGGCCGCGGAAGGCTTTGTAAAGCTCCTCGGGATCGGCGGAGCCGCCCGCAGAATAGATGTGCCGGCGCAGCTTTTCCGCCGTTTCGGGATCGAAGGGATCGCCTTTCTCCTCGAAGGCACGGAACGCATCGGCATCCAGGACTTCCGACCACATGTATGAATAGTAGCCGGCTGAATATCCATCGCCGGCGAACACATGCAGGAAGTGTGGCGTGCGGTGGCGCATGGCTATGGCCTTGGGCATTTCGAGCTTCTCCAGCGTTTCCGCTTCGAAGCGCAGCGGGTCTTCCGGCGCTTCCACCTGGCTGTGAAAGGCCATGTCGACCAGTGCGGATGCGGTGAACTCCACTGTGGCGAAGCCGGCGTCGAACGTGCGTGCGGCGCGCATCTTCTCCACCAGTTCCTGGGGCATGGGTTCGCCGGTCTCGTGGTGCAGCGCAAACTTCTGCAGCACCTCAGGCACGGTGAACCAGTGCTCGAAGAGTTGCGAGGGCAGTTCCACGAAGTCGCGCGAGACCGAGGTGCCGGAGATTGACGGCCAGGTGACATCGCTCAGCAGGCCGTGCAGTGCGTGGCCGAATTCATGGAACAGCGTGCGCGCCTCGTCCACGGAGAGCAGGGCGGAACGCCCTTTCGGCGGTTTGGCGAAGTTCATCACATTGTAGATGATGGGAGATTTGCCTTCCCCCAGACGATAGCCGGATTGAAGCGCGCTCATCCATGCGCCGGAGCGCTTGGACGGGCGATTGAAATAATCGGCCATGAAAAGACCCCGCGTGGAGCCATCGGCGTTGCGGACGATGAATGTGCGCACGTCCTCATGCCATGCAGGCACCGCTTTCAGTTCCTCGAAGGTGAGTCCGAAAAGCCGATGCGCCACATCAAACGCAGCAGCGATGACATTCTCCAGAGCAAGATAGGGTTTGAGGGCGCTCTCATCGAAAGCAAAGCGCTCAGCGCGCCGCTTTTCGGCATAGTAGCGCCAGTCCCAGGGGGCGATGGCGTGGTTCTGCCCTTCCCGCGCGGCGAGGCGGGCCAGTTCTTTCTCGTCCTCGGCGGCCTTCTCGCGCGCTTTCCGCCAGACCGGTTGCAACAGGTCCTGCACGGCTTCGGGCGTTTTGGCCATCGTGTCGTCGAGTTTCAGCGCGGCATAGGATTCATAGCCGAGCAGTTTCGCTTTTTCAGAGCGCAGCTTCAGTGTTCTGGCAATCACGTCGGTGTTGTCGGTCTTTCCGCCGTTCTCGCCACGTTTCGTGAATGCGCTGAACACTTTTTCGCGCAGATCGCGCCGTTCTGACGAGGCGAGGAATGGCTCGGCGATGGAGCGCGACAGCGTCGCCGCAAATCGCCCCTTCTCACCGCGCGTCTCGGCAGCTTCGGCCATGGAGCTCTTCAGGGCGTCGGAAAGCCCGGCCAGGTCGCTTTCGTCCAGAAACAGCGCCCAGCCGCTCTCGTCGGCAAGCACATTCTGGCCGAACTGCGCGCCAAGACCGGCCAGTTCCTCGTTGATCGCGGCAAGCCGCGCCTTGTCATCCTGATCGAGTTGCGCGCCGCCGCGCACGAAGCGCTTCCAGGTTTTTTCCAGAACGCGGCTTGCTTCCGCATCGAGACCCAGCGCCTCACGATCCTGGTAAAGCCGGTCAATGCGGGCGAAGAGCGCATCGTTCATGAAGATCGCGGAGACGTGGCGTGCCATGCGCGGCGAGATCTCCCGCTCCAGCGTCTGGATCGTCTCATTGGTATGCGCGCCGGCCCGGCACCAGAAAACCGCAGAGACTTTCGACAGGGCGTCTCCGGCAAGCTCCAGTGCGGCCAGCGTGTTGCCGATGCCGGGTGCTTCGGCGTTGCCGGCAATCCTGGCGATCTCGGCTTCGTGCGCGGTCAGGGCAGCCTCGAACACAGGTGCGAATGCTGCGTCGTCGAACGCGGAGAAATCCGGCAGGCCATGCGGGCCGGTCCAGTTCGTCAGCGGGTGCGTTGCGAGATCGATTGGGGCGGATTTCTGCATGAGGGTTCCAGAATGTTGGAAGGGTGGGCCCCCTGCGATGTAGGCGTTGGCTGCCAGACGCGCAATGGCTGGAGTTGACGGTGATCCATCATGACTATATGTGATGCTTATATTAAGCTTACCTTATAATAAGGGGCAATTGTCGTGACGCACTCCGTCAATCCCGATTCCTTCGGTTTTCTGGTTGCCGATATCCATCGCCTGATCCGTGGCACGATGGACCGCGCGATCGCGGATGCCGGTCTTGGTGTAACGCCTGGTGAGGCAAGAACCCTGGCGCATGCGGCGCGCGCTGGAGCCGTCCGGCAAAATGTCCTGGCCGAACGCATGGGTGTCGAGGCCATGACGCTCAGCGGTTATCTCGATCGGCTCGAAGCGCGGGCACTTATCCGCCGTGCAAACGATCCGAAGGACCGGCGCGCCAAGCTGGTCGAGCTCACCGATGCGGCTGACGACGTTCTCGTGGCCATAGGCCGGGTGGCTGCGGAGATGCGAAAGAAGGCTGCGGGCTCGCTCAGCCCTGCAGAATGGGATAGCCTGCTGGAGCAGCTCAAACTCGTCCGCGCCAATCTTGCCGGAATCTCGCAAAAGCCTGCCGACTCCCGTGCGGAGGCACCCTTATGAACCTGCGTGCGGACACACCGGACGGTGTTGCCGCGCGGCCGCTCATGAGCGAGCGGCGTGTCAGCATCATTGGGGCAATGCTGGTCGCGCTCGGGCCGGTTTCGATGGCGCTCTTCACGCCTGCCATGCCGCAGATCGTGGAGGCGTTCGGCACCACGGAAGCGGCGGTCAAGATGACCATATCGCTTTACTTTGCCGGCTTTGCATTTGCCCAGCTATTCTGCGGTCCTCTGTCGGACGGGCTGGGGCGCAAGCCTGTCACGTTCGCGTTTATAGGCATCTACGTCGTGGCGAGCTTCATTGCGCTGATGTCGCCCAATATCGAGACGCTCATCGCCGCGCGTTTCATGCAGGGTTTCGGGGCTGCGGTTGGCGTTGCGGTATCGCGCGCGGTTGTGCGCGATCTTTTCACACAGGAAAGCTCCGCCCGCATCATGAACCTGATCGGCATCATCCTGGCGATCGGTCCTGCCTTTGCTCCCACTCTTGGTGGCCTCACAATGCAGCTTGCCGGCTGGCACGCCATCTTCGTTCTCATGCTTGTAGCAGGAGCCGTCATTGCGCTGGTCGTACATTTCTGCATGCGCGAAACAGTCGTGCGGGATCTGTCGCGGATCAGCCCCGGCGCGTTGATCCACTCCTATGGCCTTTTGCTCGGCAATGCCTATTTCATGCTTTCCAGCCTGGTTATCGCCGGAGCGGTGGGCGCGCTCTACACGCAGGCGACAGTGCTGCCTTTCATTCTGATGAGTCGTGTCGGGCTGACACCGGCCGAGTTCGGGATCGGCATGCTGGCGCAGTCGGGCATGTATTTCACAGGCGCGGTTGCGGCGCGTTTCCTGATGAGATCGCTCGGAGCCTACAAGCTGGTGCCCATCGGCCTTGCCGCCATTGGCGCGGGCAGCCTGCTTCTGATTTTCTCCCTGACTCTGTTCGAGCCGAGCTTTATCGGTGTGATGGGCCCCGTGGGGGTTTATGCCTTCGGCATTGCCTTTGTGATGCCGGCCATGATGACAGCGGGCCTCGCGCCATTTCCACGCATCGCAGGTTCGGCGTCGTCGCTCACTGGTTTTCTGCAGATGGGAACAGGGCTTGCCGGTGGCAGCATCGCGGCGCTGATCGGCGATCCGGTGCTGGCAATGGTGCTCATCATCCCGACGCTGGGGGCCATGGCGATCATTTCATGGCTGATCTGGAACCGGCTGCCGGAACCGGCACTGGCGACGGCCCTGCGGCCAAGCCCTCCGGGTCCGGTTTAGCAAAGCCCGTTAATCGAGCTGCGGTCGCTCGAAATCACCGGTCTGGGGGTTCATCACCCACAATTCGCCGCTTGAGATGTCAAACCAAGCACCGTGCAGAGAGAGCTTGCCCTTGTCTTCCAGTATCTTCACACAGGGGAAGCTGCGCAGGTTCTGCACCTGGTAGCGGATCGAAATACGCTCCAGCGCTGTCTGGCGCTCTGCCGGCGTCATCAGCTCGTTGCCGGACAGTGCCTCGGCAGCCGGCGCCACGAGACCCATCCACTTGCCGATGAAGTCACCTGGCGAAAGCGGCTCTGCCGAAGGATTGAGCGCCGCACCAATGCCGCCGCAGCGACCGTGACCCATCACCACGATATGCTTTACCTTGAGGCTCTGCACCGCGAATTCAAGCGCTGCCGAAGTACCGTGGTGCTGGCCGTCCGGCGCATAGGGCGGCACGAGGTTGGCCACATTGCGCACGACGAACAGTTCGCCCGGACCGCAATCGAAGATCGTTTCGGGCGCCGCTCGGGAATCGCAGCAGGCGATGACCATGGTCTGTGGAGACTGGCCATCCTTGGCCAGTTTGCGATAGCGGTCGCTCTCGGAGCTGTAACGGCCGGCCATGAAATTTTGGTAGCCGGCGATCAGGCGTTCTGGAAGATGGGTCATGAGCTTTCGAATAGCGGCAAAATGCGCGGCGGGCAATCCGGTTTAATGTCGAACCACGCACAGCGTCAATGCAATGGCTTTCATGCGCTGCTCTCAGATGCCCGGAGCTGTTCTATCCGTTTAACATTCTCGCATTCATATGGATCTCGGATGTTTCCGCCTGCCCCTGGAAAGCTGACGCATTCAGTGTGATGCGGAGACGGGCTCCGCGACGCGTTCGATATCGACCACCATCTGTGGACGTGTGAGAACCTGCCGGTCGGTTTCCAGCATGAGCTCGTCCGAACCGCGTTCCGTGGCCCTGTTGAGGATGGTCACCACGGATCCCGTTGTCTTCGCAAGCGCTTCTTCCCGCGCCTCGCCGGCAAGCAGGCGCGCGAGGTAGAGTGCTGCCGTCAGATCGCCGGTTCCATTCGGAGCTTTTGGAATGCTGTCGTGTGCCGCACGCAGGATTTCCGTCTCACTGACAAGCAGATTTGCCAGCCGGTCGGCGCTGCTTGCAGGGGCCGATGTCACCATCACATCGGCAGGGGGCGCCTTTCGCGCAGCGCGGATCGCCGTCTCCGTGCCGTCGATATCGACGCCTGTGAGCCAGGCCAGCTCATATCGGTTGGGAGTGGCGATGTCGGCCAGCGGCAATAGCCGGTCACGGATGGCTGCTGCCGTTGCTTCCGGCACATAGAGCCCGCCCCGGTCGCCAAGCACCGGGTCGCAGACATAGCGTGCCGCTGGATTGCTGGCTTTCAGGGTTTCCACAAGGCCTGCGATCGCTTCTGCCTGTTCCGGGTTCCCCAGATAGCCGGTCAGAACGGCAGAGACCTCGCTTAGCCATGGCGCATTCTCCAGATCGTTCATAAACCGTGCGAACTGGTCGGGTTCCGGCACGATGCGTGTTGCGGGGCCGTGCCCTGGATGCCACGGCAGAATGACGGTCGGCACCGCCCAGACCGGAAAGCCAAGCGCTTCCAGCGTGAAAACGGCTGCGCGGTTTCCCACGCTGCCGCGCGCGACATGGCTTGAGATGACGATCACGGCGCGTGTTTCGCGCCGGTTTTCTTCTGTGGTCATGCTGCCCTTATCCGCCGATGATGCCGAAAACGTAGAGGAGAAGCCAGAGGATCAGCGCGGTCAGGGTTGTCACGGCGATGGCCCTGCCGATCCGTGTGCCCCAGAGTTCGATCGGATCGTTCTGCTCCGCGTCTCTTGCCGCGATGTGATCGCGCGCGCGGGTCATCATGGAACTGCCTTCGCTTTCGCGGCTGACCCGGTCGAGGATGCGGCGCGACTCCGCTTCCGCCCGCTCATCCCGTTTCTGTGCTGACCCCATACGAAAACCCGCTGCAGTGAGTGAGGGTCGACCGTACAGCATGGACGCACTGATCGGAATTGGTTTCCTATCAGTGGACCATGTTCTAATGTCCGGAGAACCAATTTTCTGGAGGTGCTCCTTCATGTCGTTTGCCAAGTCGCTCGCCGCCGTTCCTGCACGCGGCCTTTTCCCCCTGCTTGCGCTCTGCCTGTTGCTGCCGTTGCTGTCGGCCTGTGGTTTCAACACCATTCCGACCCGTGAGGAGCAGGCCAAGGCGGCATGGAGCGAGGTGCTGAACCAGTATCAGCGCCGTGCCGACCTGATCCCCAATCTGGTCGAGACGGTGAAGGGCTATGCCGCGCAGGAGCGCGAGGTGCTTGAAGGCGTTGTCGAGGCGCGCGCGAAAGCGACGCAGGTCCAGATCTCGCCGGACATGCTTACCGATCCTGAAGCCTTCAAGGCGTTTCAGGAAAGCCAGGCGGGTCTTTCCGGCGCGCTGTCGCGCCTCCTTGCGGTGGTTGAGAATTATCCGGATCTGAAATCCAGCCAGAATTTCCTGGCTCTGCAGGCGCAGCTTGAGGGCACGGAAAACCGCATTGCCGTTGCCCGTCGCGACTATATCGAGGCCGTGCGGCTCTACAACACCTCGCTGAAAACGCTGCCCTCCATGCTGTGGGCCATGTTCTGGTTCACCGGCAACGAGCCCTATGAGACCTTCACCATCCCGGAAGACAAGATGGATGTGCCGTCGGTCAATTTCGGGACCAGCAGCGGCGGCTGACGGAGACGGACCCATGGGGGAGGCTTTTCCGCGTGCGTCGACCGCGCATTGCCGGGCCGGGATCTGGATGGCATTTGTCGCCGGGCTGATCGCGGTTTTCTCGGCATCGGCCCTTGCGGCTGCGGAACTGCCGCCGCTCACGGGTCGGGTGGTCGACAATGCCGGTATCATAGACGCATCGACCGAAGCCTCGCTTACCGAGCGACTGGAGGCTTTCGAACGGAAGTCCTCCGACCAGATCGTCGTCGCTACGATCCGCAGCCTTGAAGGCGAGGCGCTTGAGCCATTCGCCAATCGCCTGTTTCGCGCATGGGGGCTGGGGCAGGCGGGCGAGGACAATGGTGTCCTGCTCCTCGTCGCGCTCGATGACCGCAAGATGCGCATCGAGGTGGGCTACGGTCTTGAGGGAACGCTGACGGACCTGCACTCTAAGCTGATCATCGAAAACACGATGGTGCCGGCCTTTCGTGCGGGCGACTTCCCGGCCGGCATCAGTGGCGCGGTCGATGACATCGTCATGGTTCTGGAAGGCAATGCAGCCGAGCTTGAAGCGCGCGCCAGGCGCAGCCAGCAGGATGACGATGGTCTCCCCTGGCCGGTCATTCTCTTCTTCATTGTCTGGGGCACGTTCTTCTTCGGCGGGTTTGCCATGGCGTTTCTGCCGCCCATCTTCGGTCGCAAGATCGGTCCGAAGCGCTACAAATGGCTCGGCATGACGGTGGATTACAACAAGTCGAGCAGCGGCTCGTCCGGCGGGCACTCATCGGGCGGCTGGTCGTCCGGCGGTGGTGGCGGTGGCGGCTTTTCCGGTGGCGGCGGTTCGTCGGGCGGCGGCGGTGCTTCGGGGAGCTGGTAGAATGACGCGACGCATCAAAAGGCTTTCAGGCGCGGAGCACGCGCGCATCGCCCGGGCAATCAGTGACGCCGAGGAAAAGACATCGGGCGAGATCTACTGTGTGCTCGCGCGGACGAGCGACCCCTATCTCTACCCAGCCTGCCTGATCGTCGCTCTTGCGATCCTCATTCTGGGGCCGTTCCTGGCGCTTGCGCTCAGACACTGGTGGATCTCGATCGATCCGGTGGTTTTCGCTGCGGCCCAGCTCGCTGCCTTCGCTGCCGCAGCCGCTCTGGTTGTTGCCTTTGAGGGGCTGCGTGTGGCCCTGGTTCCCAAAGCGCTGAAATACCGGCGGGCGCATGACAATGCGCAGAACCAGTTCTTCGCGCACAACATCCATGTGACGGAAGGCCGGACGGGCGTTCTGATCTTCGTTTCGCTGGCGGAACGATATGTGGAAATCGTGGCCGATCACGAGATCGACGCCTGTGTCGACCAGAGTGTCTGGAACGAAGGTGTTGCGCTGATGCTGGACCATGCGCGGCGTGGCACACTGGCCGATGGCTTCGTGGAAACGGTCACTTATGCGGGCGAGGTGCTTTCCCGGCATTTTCCTGCCGGACGGCGTAATTCCAATGAAATCGCAGACCGTTTGACGGAAATCTGAGCGCTTTTCGGCCATTTGTGCGTGACCGCAAAGATGAGCGCTCTAATGCTTGCGCATGTCGACCCGACGCAGCTATGGTTAAGAAATTATGAACACGCTGACGATCGACATCAGACGAGCAGAGCCGAACGACGCCGAGGCTGTCGCCGAGGTTCATGACAGTGCGTGGCGCAGCGCCTATACCGGCATCATCCCCTATCAGGCGCTCGGACGCATGATCGGTCGGCGCGGTCCGCGCTGGTGGGCAAATGCGATTCGCCGGTCTGCCACTGTTCTGGTGATCGAGATCGGCGGCGAGATTGCCGGCTATGCAACACTCGGGCGGAATCGCGCCCGCGAACTCAGCCAGGAAGGCGAGATCTACGAGCTTTATCTGCGGCCCGAATACCAGGGCATCGGTCTGGGCCGGCGTCTCTTCCAGGCGGCACGCGACATGCTGGAAGCTCATGGTCTGAAGGGACTGGTGGTCTGGGCGCTGGAAGACAACGAGACGGCTCTGGCGTTTTATTCGGGCGCAGGCGGGCGCGACATCGCCGAAGGCGTCGAGGTGTTCGAGCATCGGGCGCTGCGCAAACTCGCCTTTGTCTGGGACTAAGACGCCTGAGGCGACTGGCACCCCGTTCCGCCCCATCTGTGCATTGGCGCGCAGTGTCAAATTTTCGCACTGCACCATTCGCTGCATTGCCATGCGGCCTTTGACGCGATAAAGCGGCAGCCATCCATTTCCGGGCTGCTCCGTCCGGCTGACCGTATCGGTCGCCATGCCGGTCTCCGGCAGCCATAAACTGCCAGAACAAAGGTTGCTTTCCCCATGCGCATAGACGCCATCTCCACCGGTGACAATCCGCCGGAAGACGTGAACGTCATCATCGAAGTTCCGGTCGGCGGCCAGCCGATCAAGTACGAGATGGACAAGAACTCCGGGACGCTGGTCGTCGACCGGTTTCTCTACACGCCGATGACCTATCCGGGCAATTACGGCTTCGTGCCGCATACGCTTTCGGATGATGGCGATCCGATCGACGTTCTGGTCTGCAACACGCGCCAGCTCATTCCCGGCTGCGTCATCAATGTGCGTCCCATCGGCGTTCTCATCATGGAAGACAATTCCGGACAGGACGAGAAGATCATCGCCGTACCGTCGCCGCACCTGACGCGTCGCTACGAGAATGTGAAGAACTACACGGACCTGCCGGAAATCACCCTCCAGCAGATCCAGCACTTCTTCGAGCATTACAAGGATCTGGAACCCGGCAAATGGGTCAAGATCGGCGACTGGATGGACGCTGCGGCAGCGCGCAAGCTGATCGTTGAAGCGGTCGAGCGGGCCAAGACCAGCAAATAAAGGACGGGGCGGCGCCTGGATCGCCGTGCGTCCCATCCGGACGCGCAAAGGACGATCTAAACTATTGACGGAGCATCGGAACAATCCGAAAGCCGGATTCCACTTTTCGGTCCGATGCTCTAGCCGCCGTCACCTCCAGTGGTCTCAGGCAGCGGAACATCGCCGGCATCGATAACCGGCTGGTCCGCTCCGCAAGCGAAATCGAAAGCCTGCCCATCGGCGATGCGGCGGGCTTTTTCATTGGCGTTTTCGTTGCCCGTGGCCACAACGTAGCCGACCACGCAGCCCTCCCGCCCGAAGACCTGCCCGACCTTCTCCACCACCAGCACTTCGATCTTGTCGTCCAGGCTCTCGCCGTCGTCGACGAACCAGCGGTGGATTGTCGCGAAGGGCCACTGGCGATCGCCATCGCTCATGATGCGCCATTCGATGGTCGATCCAGTCGAATTGAAGCCGGCAAAGCTCTCCCATTCCGGCGCCAGGTCACCGTCAGGCGGGAAGCCGTAGAAAATCGATTCGCGCGCATCCCCATAGTAGATGAGCACGGGGTAGCCGCGCCAACCCGCACAGACGAAATTGATCCAGTCGCCGGGTTCATCACCTGCAGGGGGGGCAAAGGCCGCGCAGTTCTCCTGCGTGTTGACCTCGGTATAGGCGCTTTCGATTTCCGCGGCCTGGGCCACGCCGGCAAGGGCGCCTACCAGAAGTCCCGCTATTGCCAGTCGCATGGGCTATGCTCCTTCTCACAGGTGAGGCGAGCATAGACGCATTTCATGACGACGCCTATTGCCCTGCGGCGATTGCCCTGAGCCGTATGAGAAGCTCTCCGCGGTCGCCCCTTATCTCCACGGTCTTGAGGCGGGAGGTCGCTCCACCAGCCACTGAAACGGCGCCTGAGGGCACGCCGATCTGTTTTGCGAGCAGTTTTTCCAGTGCGGCATTGGCCTTCCCGTTCTCGGGAACGGCGCGCACACGTGCCTTCAGGTGACAGCGGCCATCCGCGGTCTCCGCCGTGCCCTCAATGGCGTCGCGCGCGGACCTGGGTGTCAGGCGCACGAAAAGCGCCAGCCCGTTCTCGGCCAACCGACAGAAAGCTGGCAGGTTCGTCACGGATCAGAGAAGTGCCGGGGCGATGGTGGTCAGGATGAACTGCCGGATGAAGAACAGCGCCAGCAGCAGGATGATCGGCGAAATGTCGATGCCGCCAAGATCGGGCAGAAGGTTTCGGATCGGCCGCAATGCGGGCTCCGTAACGCGGAAGAGAAAATTGCCGACCGAACCGACGAACTGGTTGCGCGGGTTGACCACGTTGAATGCGTAGAGCCAGGAAAAGACGGCCGAGGCGATGATCAGCCACCAATAGATGTCGAGCGCCATGATGATGGTCTGGATAAGCGCGAGCATGCCGGTCTCCTGGGCCGTGTGAAGCGCGGCAGTCGGAAGCGGGAACGATGCCCCTGCCTGCTCCGCATGCCGTGAATTTTGCGACATGTAGCCATTGCCGAAGGATGCGGCAAGTCTGGCGCGGTTATTTGCCTGCCTGAAACGCGAGAATGGGGCCATTTGTGTGTCATTTGGCGATGAATGACGGGCATCCCGGGTAGAAAACTGGATTCTTGACAGCCCGGGCGCTGCGGACCTAAATGCTGTCCACCGGCGAAACGGGGCTGTAGCTCAGATGGGAGAGCGCGTCGTTCGCAATGACGAGGTCAGGGGTTCGATTCCCCTCAGCTCCACCAACCGTCCGCCGGTTAAACTCAGCCCACAAGTCTCGATCCGAATACCGGCGTGTTTTCCGTAGCTTGGCCAATACTTGTGCATCATCCCCTGCATTCGAGACCCGCTGATTGGGTGTATTTGGTCGATATGTGACCTGCCGTCTCTGTTGGGGGATTTGCGTGCCCACATGTTTGGCAACCTGATGGTGGCGCCATCGCCCAGATGCGCTTAGAACATGGAGATATCGCGGTGCGAACCCAGGGTGGGTGGCCTGTGATGCAGGAGCACTCAAATGGGGGACAGCAAAAAAGGCGACGCGGAAGGCGTCACTGGCGAGTTGCCGATGTTACAAAAGGGATGCTTCTTGCTCAGACCAGATCGGAGAAAGATCGGCGCGGGCAAGCTGAGCGCATTCAATGATAGAGGCTGACGACCGGTAAGGATGGCTTCGAGCGCTGCTGGGCTCAAGAATGCAAGCGGCAGAATGCGGCCGACATCAGCCCGGTACATCCCGAACCTTTCTGCAATGCGGCTTGTGCTTATGGCCGATGCACCGGTTAGCCGGCTGAGAAAGACATGCGCCCGGGCGACGAGGTCCACCAATGTTTGATCCGGTTCCGGTTGAGTATAGGGAGAGCTGATCACGATGCGTAGGCCATTGGCCCTGCGGCGGAGTGTGATTGGTACCTCGATGGAAGTCGGTTCATCCTCTGAGGTTGGATCGTCATGCATGTTTGTCTTTTCAATCAACCGGTGCACAATTCTCGAACTATTGACCTCGAAGCGGATTGCTGAGGTTGAAAGGGAGATTGATCGGAACATTAGGTTCAACACCTCGCGCCGACGATCGGTGTCACTCCATTCTTCCATTGACTGGGCAAGTTCGTGCGCCCGCTGCAATCCGAGCTGGGTCCGATTGGTCGATCCGCATTGTTCAACCCAGCCCGCGATCAGGCTTTCATTCCTCAAGAACGCCGCAGCCTGATTGCAGATCACTTTCTCGATCTCATGTGCGGAAATGCGCCAGCCATCAGAAGCGGCATCCAGTGTTCGCCTGATGCGGCGCGAGACATAGTATAGGTAGCGTTTTCCGTGCGCCTTACCATGGGTCGGCGCCATGCGATCGCCGGCATCGTCGAACAGGATACCCGTCAGCAGATGAGTGTTTCCACAGGTGGCCCGGCCCTTTGTACGGTGTGTTCCATCTGCAAGCTGCTTCTGCACCGCCAGGAAGAGCTCTTCATCAATGAGGGGCTCATGCTCGCCGTCATAGACCTCTCCCTTGTGGCGTGCCTTGCCAATGTAAACTGGGTTGGCGAGAAGGCCGTAGAGGACTCCTGAGGAGATGCCGTTTGAAGCATAGCGTTCGAGCCGGGAAGACTGGCCGCATGCGATCACCGCTGCAACCTCCTGGCTGATTTGTCGAGCGAGCCTGGGCACGGATTGCAGTTCCAGATATCTGCGAAAGAGGTTTCTGACGAAACGTGCCTCAGGCTCCTTGATCACGAGCCTGCGATCCTGAACCTGATAGCCGAGTGGCACGGTGCCTCCCATCCACATGCCCTTCTTCCTCGATGCCGCAATCTTGTCGCGGATGCGCTCGGCGGTGACCTCGCGCTCGAATTGCGCGAAGGAGAGCAGAACATTGAGAGTAAGCCGTCCCATGGAGGTGGTGGTGTTGAACTGCTGGGTGACGGAAACGAAAGACGTTTCGTTGTCGTCGAACACTTCCACCATCTTTGCGAAGTCCGCGAGCGACCGGGTGAGGCGATCGATCTTATAGACCACAATCACATCAATCTTGTTGCCACGGATATCGTGAAGCAGTCGCTGCAAAGCGGGGCGGTCCATCGTGCCGCCCGACAGGCCACCATCGTCATAGCGCTCCGGTACCAGCTTCCAACCAAGACTGGTCTGTGAGGCGACGAAGGAGGCGCAGGCTTCTCGCTGAGCGTCGAGCGAATTGAACTCCTGATCAAGCCCTTCGTCCGTTGATTTACGGGTGTAGACGGCGCAGCGAAGGCGCCGCAGCGCAGAGCGAGCTCCATTGTTGCTCATGCCCTGCGGCTGCGACGACAGGTCGACAGAAGTCGACGCCGGTTGAACACGCCTCATAACCCGAAGAACCTCGGCCCGGACCAGTGGGTGCCTGTGATCTTGCCGGCAATCGCAGTAAGGGAGCGATAGACCCTGGCTTCGAAGACATACCCGCCTTCGATCACATCAACGGTATGGGTCTGGCCATTCCATTCCCGGGTGTTGATTGCCACTGAGAAGTGACCCAGTAGGCTGGGATATTTCCACTGAGATTTAACCCATGTTTGAACCTTGCCCCTGGCTGTTGCAGCGGGGGCTATGGAGTGATCGACATGGCGTTACTGAGCGTTATCCGACGCTGGCATTTTCGAGAGCATCTATCGATACGGGAGATTGGTCGCAGGACCGGCCTGTCCCGGAACACTATCCGCAAGTATCTGCGCTCTGACGGGGTTGAACCGCAGTTCAAGGTTCCCGATCGACCGAGCAAGCTTGACCCCTTTGCGGACCGGCTGGCTGCCTGGCTGAAGACCGAAGCGAACAGGCCCCGCAAGCAGAAGCGGACTCTCAAGCAGTTGCATGCGGATCTGGTCAGCCTGGGGTTTGACGGGTCCTACAATCGGGTCGCGGCCTTTGCCCGGGAATGGCGGGCGGATCGGCAGCGCGAGATGCAGACCACAGGTCGTGGGACCTTTGTGCCATTGAGCTTTGCGCCGGGTGAGGCGTTCCAGTTCGACTGGTCCGAGACTGGGCCATCATCGGCAATGAGCGGACCAAGCTTCAGGTCGCGCATATTAAGCTCAGCTATAGCCGGGCCTTTCTTGTCCGAGCCTATCTGCTGCAGACCCACGAGATGCTGTTTGATGCCCACACCCATGCCTTCCGGGTATTCGGTGGCATTCCGCAGCGCGGCATCTACGACAATATGCGCACCGCCATCGACAGGGTTGGCCGCGGCAAGGAGCGGGACATCAATGCCCGGTTCATGGCCATGGCCAGCCACTATCTGTTCGAGCCCGAGTTCTGCAATCCAGCTTCAGGCTGGGAGAAGGGCCAGGTCGAGAAGAACGTGCAGGATGCCCGGCATCGACTCTGGCAGCCCATTCCACGCTTCCCAACCCTGGATGGGTTGAACGACTGGCTGGAGAGCCGCTGCAAGGAGCTGTGGTCCCAGACCGCTCATGGCCGGATGGGCGGCACCATTGCCGATCTGTGGGCGGAAGAAGCCCCAACCCTGATGCCGACACCACGCCCGTTCGACGGCTTTGTCGAATACACCAAGCGGGTCACGCCCACCTGCCTGGTGCATCTGGACCGCAATCGCTACAGCGTGCCCGCTTCCTTTGCCAATCGCCCTGTCAGCCTCAGGGTTTATCCTGACCGGATCGTGGTTGCCGCAGAAGGCGGTGTCGTCTGCGAGCACCATAGGATCATTGACCGATCTCATAATCAGCCGGGTCGTACCGTCTATGACTGGCGCCACTATCTGGCTGTCGTGCAACGCAAACCCGGTGCGCTGCGCAACGGGGCACCATTTGTCGAACTGCCCCAAGCCTTCAAAACGCTGCAGCAGCATCTGCTGAAGAAGCCAGGCGGCGATAGGGAGATGGTCGAGATTCTCGCTCTGGTCCTGCAGCACGATGAGGATGCCGTGCTCCTGGCCGTCGAGATGGCGCTCGAGGCGGGCGTCCCCACCAAAACCCATGTGTTGAACCTGCTGCACCGCCTGGTGGACGGCAAGGCCATCACGCCGCCAACCATCAATGCCCCGCAAGCACTGGCTCTGACCAATGAGCCCAGGGCCAATGTTGAGCGCTACGACGCCCTGCGCACAGCTTCGGAGACCCGCCATGCGTCATAATCCTGCCGCCGGTGCGATCGTCATCATGCTCAAAAGCCTCAAGATGCATGGCATGGCCCAGGCGGTCGGCGAACTGACCGAACAGGGCGCACCTGCCTTCGAGGCTGCCATCCCAATCCTGTCTCAGCTGCTCAAGGCCGAGACGGCGGAGCGGGAAGTGCGCTCGACGGCCTATCAGCTCAAGGTGGCGCGCTTCCCGGCTTATCGCGACCTCCATGGCTTCGACTTCGCCAGCAGTGACGTCAACGAGGCATTGGTGCGCCAGCTCCATCGCTGCGACTTCCTTCAGGACGCCAACAATATCGTTCTGGTTGGCGGTCCGGGCACCGGGAAGACCCACATCGCTACGGCCATCGGGATCCAGGCTATCGAGCATCACCACAAGCGCGTCCGCTTCTTCTCAACCGTGGAACTGGTCAATGCACTTGAGCAGGAGAAAATGCAGGGGCGAGCCGGTCAGATTGCCGGCCGGCTCGCCTATGCCGACCTCGTCATCCTCGATGAGCTGGGATACCTGCCGTTCAGCGCCTCGGGTGGCGCCTTGCTCTTCCACCTGCTCAGCCGGCTCTACGAGCACACCAGCGTCATTATCACCACGAACCTGAGCTTCAGCGAATGGGCCAGCGTCTTCGGTGATACCAAGATGACGACCGCGCTGCTCGATCGGCTCACCCATCATTGCCACATCCTCGAAACCGGAAACGACAGCTTCCGCTTCAAGAACAGCTCGGCGCACACACCCTCAAAACCGAAGGAGAAACCCAGACCCTTGACCGCAACAACCGACACAAACCACAACTGAGAGGCGGGTCACTTCTCAATGGAAAACCCGGGTCACTTCTCGGCGGAAATCAACAGTGTGCCACCTGCCCGCGTTCATGTGGAGCTAGATCCTCGGGCCCTTGTTGCGACATGCGAATAACGTCTCGATACCAGCCCTCCACATCTCTGGCTCTTGCAGACCAAGCTTCCAATGTCCGCCAAAGCGCTGCATGACCATCAGAGTCATCGTAGGCGATAGCTTCGACTCCTTTGTGGTGCCATCGCGCTGCCGCGTCGGCCTCACCACCGGACTGTAAAGCGTACACATGATCCAGCCGACCCGGTACTTTGTTCAGTGCTTCAAGTAGATATTGGACGGGGGGGTCGTCGGCTGTATAACCGACAAAAACGACCACAAACCGCGCCAAAATGGATCGGAAGAACTCCGTCGCCCATCCGTCCGCGAGGTAAGCTCGCCCAAATTCCGAACTTGAGAGAACGAAGCCGTCTCCCTCGGCGCCATCGTATGCTTCGGTGGCACGACCGTGGAGATAGACAATTCCGTTTAGTTCACCTGCTCGTCGCGGATCTGGAAGTCGCGGCGGCTGCCAAGTCTGAAGATCGCGGCCACATTCCTCAAACAATCGGTCAAAGTTAGTTGTGACGAGGCGAACCACGCCATCCGCGGTTGTTGCTAGGTCCAGCAAGACTCGGTGGGCGCTTAGATCACAGGGTCTGCTCGGCTTCAGCGCGGATGCTACTGCCGCCTCTATATCTCGGGCAACGAATTCACGTTCCAGGAGGCCAAAGACACGATCAGCGGATATCACTCCGGCCACACCAACACGGCCATCGATTTCGCGTGCCTCTTCCACCAGTCGGCACGCAGGGCTGTCTTTAGGCACGCCCAGTGAAATGATTACCTCTTCCGCAAGGCCGAAGAAGTCAGGAAGCTGCGCTCTAGCCCTAGAAACCCCTGCACCACAAAAAAATACGACGCGCCCCTGATCGCGCGCCCAAAGCAACTCATCAGGAATTGATGGTCCGTCTTCAACGAATCTCACGGATCCCCCCATATGCAGAGAATAATCAAATCCGACACAGAGAGGTCAGGCTACAACATTTGTGAGTTTCGGTACCATGCAATCTCCGCTCGAACCGGGAACGCTGTTTGGCCGCCCGAGACGAATGCCCACTCTTGGCTCGCGCCACTGCCTTCCGCGTGGTCACCCATGATGTCCGCTTTTAGGCATTGGCAAAGTTAATCTTAACGGCCGAGATGTCGCGCATAGTTGACGCTCGTCCAAGCTTCGGCGCGTCGACTTCCGTTCAGGACGAACCCTTATTGCCCTGGTAATTGAGCATCCATGGCGTGCTGTATCGGTCGGTAAACATGGCGAAGCGCTCGGCCCAGAACGTCTCGTCGGGCGCCATCTCAACACTCTCGGCATCCTTTGCCAAAGCGTCGTGGATACGGTCGAACTCCTCACGCGAGGTCGGCGCGATCGAGACCCGGAAGCCCTGCGGCTTGCTGTACATCTCATCGGGAACGTCAGACGCCATGCCGCCGCGAAGGGATCGCTCAAAGCCTTTATTACAAATGGTCTAAGGAGTTCATGGAGGCTGGCAAGCGCCGCCTGGCCGGTGACACGGCCCGTGCCGCGATCACCGACGAGGTGAAAGGCCTGAAGCCGCCAGGAATAGCCATGCTCATTTATCTGGCAGCAGGGATGATTGCCCGGTTGTCGAATTCCTGGATAAATTTCTCGCTGTCGGGCACCTGATTCCTGAAGCGCGCGATATCGTAGGCGTCAATTGGCGTATTCGTTTGTCCCGTGCGGATCAGTTCGCCAAGAACGGCGCCTATTCCCGGAGCGATCTGAAACCCGTGGCCGCAGCAGGCAAAGGCGTGAAAGAGCCCAGCTTGCGTCCGGCTTGGCCCGATGACCGGGCGCATGTCGGGCAGATAACCCTCGACACCTGACCAGACGCGGATGACATGCGCATCGCGCAGGAGAGGAACGATGGCACCGAGCGCTTCCATTCCGGCGAGCGTTTTGCCGGGGGGAACGAATGTGCGATTGCCATCCGCCTCGCTGGCCGTGCGCGGATAGCCTGCAACAATGACATTGCCCCTCGGTATCTGGCGGAAGATCACGCTGCCGTTCACCATCTGCATGGAAGGCCGGATCACATGCGGAAATGGCTCGGTCACGAATTGTGGCGGTCCTGCGGAAAACACGGGCACCGGCTCGCCGAAATGCGCTGCGATAGCACCGCCCCAGGCACCCGCCGCGTTGACCAGAGTCTTCGACATGAACCGTCCTTGCGCGGTTTCCACCTCGAAGCGCGAGCCGGTGTACACGGTTGAAAGCGCTTCGCAATGCTCGACGATCCTTGCGCCGAGCCGAAGCGCCGCGCGCATGACGACCGGCGTGGCGAGCCGCGGATTGGCGGTCGCGTCGCGACCACAGAAGGTGGCGGCGAGCGTGTCGGTGACCAGATAGGGAAAGCGTTGCGTCAAGGCTGCCGTTGCCAGCATCTCGATGTCGAGGCCGTGTTGCCGTGCAATCTCGGCGTGGTGCTCGAGCTTGGCGAGTTCCTTTTCGTTCCGGGCGATGTAGAGATGACCGGTGCGATCATATTCGAAGCTCTCCCCGGCGATCGTCTCGAATGCCTCCCAGATGGCTTGCGCCCTGAGGGAGAGTGGATATTGGCGCGGATCGCGGCCTTGAAGGCGCAGATTGCCGAAATTCGCGCCGCTGGATTGTGCCCCCACGAAGCCTTTCTCAAGTACTGTGACCGGGTGCCCCTCACGGGCAAGGAAATAAGCGGTGAACGCACCGATCAGACCGCCGCCAATGATGATCGTCTCTGTTTCCTGCGTCATCGGAGAGCGGTTTCCGTAGTGGATATCGGCACCGGCTTCACCGGCGCCTGAGCGCGCAACCGGCCCACGGCGTCGATTGGCTTGCCGCAGGCCGCGGCGGCGATTTCCGCAAGCGCCGCGCTGCAGAAACGCCCCTGGCAGCGGCCCATGCCGCAGCGCGTTATGGCTTTCATGCGGTTGAGTTCGACGGGACCAAACGCCTGTCTGGCCGCTGTGCGGATGTCGTCCGCTGTTACGTTCTCGCAACGGCAGACGATTGTATGGCCGGGCAGGGTCTGTGCGGTTTCATGGGGCCAGCGGAAAGCCGCCGCGAGATGCTGCTGGAACCTGCGCAGTTTGCCGACCTGAGTTTGAAGGTGCGCTCCGTTCTTGCCCGCCTGCGACATGCCGAGTTCGCCCAGCAATGCCGTGGCGGCAAGGGTGCCGCTGGCGATGGCGGCGTACGCGCCGCCGGTCGCAGCGCCGTCGCCGGCGATATACAGGCAGTCACCGGCGCGACCGTTTTCGTCGACCCTTGGCAGCCACTGCCGAAGGCGGTGGTCGAACCGGAAATCGGCGCCGGCAAGTTCGGCCAGCTGCGTTTCGGCGCGCAGCCCATATCCGAGCGCAACGGCATCGCAGGTCAGACGGTGTTCGGTGCCCGACGTATCGGAAAAGCGGATTGCCGTCACCCGGTCCTGCCCTTCGATTTCCCGTAGCTCGACACCATTGTGGATGGGCACGCCGCGTTTCTTCAAAGCCCACAGATAGGACAGGCCCTGCAGGAAAGTCCGGCCGGAATTGAGAAGCCCCGGGGCGGCGCGGAGCTTGTGATGCAAAGGGGTGGTATCGAGCACACAAAGCTGCCGTGCGCCAAGTTTGTGGTATTGCAGGGCGGCCAGAAGGAGCAGGGGCGAACTGCCGGCAAACACGATCCGGCGACCGATAAAGCAGCCCTGGTCCTTGAGCGCGACCTGAGCGGCGCCGAGCGAGAAGACGCCGGGAAGTGTCCAGCCGGGGAGGGGCATCAACCTGTCGGTGGCGCCGGGAGCAAGGATAAGCCCGTCAAAGGCGATTTCGGAGAAGCCTTTGTCGTTGAACGTGTGCGCCTTTCGGTCGTGAATGGCCCAGACGAGCGTTGAAGAACGATAGTCGATCTTGTCGAGGCAGCTGCGAAACCTGGAATGAAGATCTCGGTATCTGCCGTATTCGCGTCCGTAGATCGCATCGGCATCGAGATCGATGTCGGTGTTGGTTTGCCGAAATCCCTGCCCGCCAGCCAGAGTGTTCTCATCGATCACGATTGGTCGAATGCCGGCTTCCGCCAATGCCATGGCGGCGCTCATCCCGGCCGGCCCCGCGCCTATGATCAGGATTTGGCGCAAGGCTTGCCTCCTTTCAGGTGCGTCGGCGGCGAGGTGTAGAGATCGAGACCGGAAGTGACCGGTGTCGAACACGCTCTCAGGCGTTTCCCTTCGGCGCTCCACATCCAGCAATCCTGACAGGCGCTCATCAGGCAGAAGCCGGCGCGCGGCTCCCCAGTGAATTCCGAACGGCGCAATATGTGACGGCTCTGGAGCGCGGCAGACAGAACGCTTTCTCCCGAATGGGCCGAAATGGCGTGTCCATCGATGCGAAACCGTATGGCTGCACCCTTGCGGCGCCCCACCGCTACGAATTGAGCGTCACTTTGAACTTCACTGGCCGCAGCTCGGTCGCTGGAAGACATATCTACCGAATTGCAATAATTATTATCGTTATGAAAATGATCGAATGCAAACCACGGATTGTCAATAGACCCGGTTCATAGCTTCGAGATGGACCTGGCGGCGGCAACGACGAGCGGGGCGAACCGCTCAACGAGCTCGGAACGAGTGTAGCGCGCCAGGGATGTGGCGATGTTGATTGAAGCGATCGGGCGGCCCACCGTATCGAGTATGGCAGCGGCAATGGAGCCGTCGCCATGGTAGATTTCCTCGCATGCGACGGCAAAGCCGGATTGAGCTGCCTCGGTGATCCGCGCCTTGATCTGTGTCTTGTCCCAGACGGTGTGTGGCGTGAAAGGACGCAGATCCGACGCCTCGATGATGGCCTCGGCTTCCATGGCAGGCAGTCGTGACAGGATCGCAATCCCCGGTGCGGTGCAATAGGCCGGCAGCCGCGTTCCCACGATCACATCTGTGTTGAGAACGTGCCGGCTGAGGAAACGCGACACGAACACCACCTCGGTGCCGTCCGGTATCGTAAGGTTCACCGTCTCTTCGGTTTCCTTGCTCAGATGCTGCAGATAGGGCAACGCTCTCTCCATCAGCCGATTGGCGCGCGTGAAGTGATAGCCGAGATCAAGCGTTCTTACGCTGAGTTCGAACTGCCGCGTCGTCGGGTTCTTGTTCAGATATCCAAGTTTTACGAGCGTGTGCGTGAAACGTTGCGCCGCGCTCATGTCCAGGTCGGTCTCGGCGGCGATCTGGGAAAGGCTCATGGTGGAACGCTCCGCATTGAACGCCGAGAGAACGCGGAAAGCCTTCTCTACCGAGCGCACCATTAACGGATCGGTCTTCGATGTTTTTTCTCTGCTTGTCACCAGGATGGTTCCTTTTGCCAGAGGTCGAATTACGACCGGACGCGATGCGAATGCCGAATAGGCCCTCTAGCTCATTCGGCAAAAAACGGGAAGCGAGCTTGACAGAATGAGAACGTTCTATTCATAATACAATAATAATTATTGCATAGAAATAGTTGGGAGTAGCGAATGCGCGAATTCATCCTCACCGAGGTGGAGGGTCCGGTCCTCAAGATCACGCTGAATCGTCCGCAGGTTTTGAACGCGTGGAACGCCGCCATGCGGGAAGAGCTCATTGAGGCGTTGACGGAGGCCGAGGACGACGAGGCGGTGCGTGCGGTCATCCTGACCGGAGCGGGAGATCGGGCGTTTGGAGCGGGGCAGGACCTGAACGAGACAAAATCGTTCGATGCGGATCGCGCAGAGGTCTGGATCGGTGAGTGGGAGAAGCTTTACAACCGCTTCCGTACGCTTTCGAAGCCGATCATTGCTGCATTGAACGGGGTTGCTGCGGGCTCGGCTTTTCAGGTCGCCCTGCTTTGTGACTTGCGGGTCGGACACGCCGGCGTGCGTATGGGGCAACCGGAGATCAATTCTGGTATTCCCAGCACGACGGGCCCGTGGATCATGCGGGAAATGCTGGGCATGGCGCGCACGATCGACCTGACGCTGACCGGTCGTCTGATGAATGCGGATGAAGCCGAAAGGATCGGTCTCATCAATCGACTGGTGCCGCAAGAAAAGGTGGCCGAAGAAGCCATGAAACTTGCGCTGGAGCTGGCGTCGAAGCCGCCAGTCGCTATGCGGCTTGATCGCCAGCGCTTTCGCGAAATGACGGAATCGAACCTGCAGGATGCGCTTAGCGCCGGCATTCGCATTCAGCGTGAAGCCTACGCGACAGGAGAGCCGGCCCGCATGATGGAGGCATTTCTCGCCAAGCGCAGGGTTAAAAGTGCTTAAAGCTGCTTAACTGGAGAAAAGGGGAACGAAATGACAAAGCAGAACACCATCTCTATGACCCGCCGTACCGTGCTTCTGGGAGCTAGCGCGGCACTGGCTGCACCGGCGATCCTGCGCCCGGCTTACGGCTCGACCACCCTGACGGTCGCCGACCCAGGCGGACCGTTCAGTCCGGCTTTCCGCAAAGCGTTCTACGCTCCGTTCGAGAAAGAAACCGGAATGACGATCGCCAATGTCGCTCGCGAAGCCGAGCCCACTGCGCAATTCAAGTCGATCGTGGAGACGAAAACGTACATCTGGGATGTATGCACTCTAACGCTTTCAGCACGGATGATCCTGGAAAAACAGGACCTGCTTGAGCCGACCGGTGTGGAGGCGGCGGATGCTCCGGGCATGATGAAAGAAGCGCTGTTCAGCAATTTTGTCGGCACCGATGTCTACTCAACGATCTTCGCCTATCGCACCGACAAGCTTAAGGACAATGCGCCGAAGTCGTGGACAGATTTCTGGAATGTGGAGTCTTTTCCGGGGCGTCGTGCCCTGCGCAAGAACCCGATCGATACGCTCGAGCAGGCTTTGCTGGCCGATGGTGTGCCGTTGGAGGAGCTTTACCCACTCGACCTTGATCGGGCTTTCGCCAGCCTCGACAAGATCAAGCCGCATATCGATGTCTGGTGGACGGGCGGCGCACAGTCCACGCAATTGCTCCAGAGCGGAGAGGTTGACTTGATTTCAGGCTGGAACGCGCGCCTGCAAGCAGCCATCGATGGCGGGGCTCCCGCGGAACTGGTCTGGAATCAGGGGCTTTATTCGGTAGAGGGATGGGGTATCCCCAAGGGCAACCCCAAGGCCGATGCCGCGCGCGAGTTCGTAAAGTTCTGCACCCGACCGGAGCAGCAGGCTCTATATACAAGCGAGCTCGCTTATGGGCCGACGAACCAGAAAGCCTATGACAGCATCGATGCCGAGCGCGCCACAGTCCTCCCGACTGCGCCAGCCAATATCTCGCAAATGCGGTTGGCGAGCGAGGATTGGTGGAGCGAGAACCGCGCAGATGCCACCGAGCGTTTCAACGCCTGGCTTCTGATCTAGCACTGGCTTCTGACAAGTGACCGGTGTGCATCACGCCGGTCGCGCATAGGCGCGTCCGACTATGGGCGCGCGGCTCGACCTATTCGGGATGAACGATGGTGAATGTGGATCATACGAACGTGACGCCGAAACTGAAGATCAGCGGACTTGGGAAGCGATACGGTGAGGTTGTTGCTCTGGAGCCGACCGACCTTGCAGTGAACACAGGAGAGTTTGTGACGCTGCTTGGCCCCTCCGGCTCGGGCAAGACGACGCTGCTGCAGATGATATCGGGACTGACCGAACCGACGACAGGGACCCTTCATGTGGATGGTCGCGACGAGACGGCGACGCCCGTCCATAGGCGCGACATGGGCCTGGTGTTCCAGCACTACGCTCTCTTTCCTCACATGACTGTCGGCGAAAACATCGCCTTTCCGTTGAAGATGCGCGGGACCCCGGTACGGGACATTCGCGAGCGTGTTCGCGAGACGCTGGCGAAGGTACAACTCGAGCAATACGCAGATCGCTTCCCGCGTGAACTTTCTGGCGGCCAGCAGCAACGAGTCGCGCTCGCACGCTGCTTCGTCTACCGCCCACAGATCGTCCTCATGGATGAACCGCTGGGCGCCCTCGACAAGAACCTTCGCGAGCACATGCAGTTCGAGATCAAGCGGCTGCATCGGGAATTCGGCGCCACCGTCATCTATGTGACCCACGATCAGGAGGAGGCGCTGGTTCTTTCAGATCGCATCTGCCTGATGAACCATGCGCGCGTCGAGCAGATCGGCACGCCGCGGGAGATCTATTCGCGCCCGAAAAGCATTTTTTCCGCCCGTTTCATCGGACTTTCGAACCTGTTCATCGGCAAGGTTTCCGATGCAGGTGACGGCCGTATCATGGTGGCCAATTCCAACGGCAGTTTCGAGGCGCGGCAGGAGAATTGCGGGCCGCTTGTCAATGGCAAGGCGGGCCTCGTTCTGCGGCCTGAGCAATTGCGTCCCGGTCCGGCGGGAGCCGGGGAGAACGACATCACCGGAACGGTCACGGAAATCATCTATGTTGGCTCGGACACGCGTCTGGTGCTGACCTTGGAGGACGGTGAAACCTTGTCGGTACGCCATGATCCGGAGGCCGCCCTGCCGGCGCTGGGCGATCCGCTGACCTATCATTGGCCTATCGATGTGGCGGTGGTTGTTTCATGACTGCCGCCAGCCTTTCCGCCTCGCCACGAACCTTTCGTTTACGCGCCAACGCATTGTGGCTGGCTGCGCCAGCGATTGCGTTCCTGGTCGTCTTCTTTCTTATCCCCGTAGGCCGCCTTCTGTTCCTCAGCGTTCAGGGGGACACCGGCAATCTGACTGCAGAGCACTATTCGCGTCTCCTCAACACGGAGGTGTACTGGCGCATCCTCATTATCACGTTCCGGATTGCGGGTTTGACTGCCTTCTTCTCCCTTCTGCTTGGCTATCCGCTTGCCTATTGGCTCTCCCAGCTCAAGGAGAACCGGCGCAACCAGATGCTTCTGCTGGTGCTGGTTCCGTTCTGGACGAGCTATCTGGTGAAGGCTTTCGCGTGGATGCTTTTGCTCGGTAATCAGGGCGTTTTGAACCGTCTTCTGGTCGGTACGGGACTCACCGGTGATCCTCTGCCGCTTATGTACAATGAGTTCGGCGTGATCGTCGGCATGGTGCATGCGATGATGCCGCTTGCCGTTCTCACGATGATGCCCGTGATGAGCGGCATCGATACACGACTGTCGCAGGCGGCTGGGACACTCGGCGCCAGTGGCCCGCATCGCTTCTGGATGGTCTACTTTCCGCTGTCCATACCCGGAATGGCCGCAGGAGGCCTACTTACATTCATCACGTCGCTCGGCTTTTTCATCGTCCCGGCCTTCCTGGGCGGGCGGCAACAGACCATGCTGGCGCAGTTGATCATCATTCAGGTGCAGGAGCTGGTGAACTGGGCTTTTGCCGGCGTGCTTGCGACCATGTTGCTAGTGTCGGCCCTCATCGCTTGCTGGATCTACAATCATCTTTTCGGCCTGGCGTCGCTTTCGGCGGGAAACAGCACAACGGACAAGGCCGCATCGGGCTGGGCCCGTCGTTTCGGCTTTGCCCTTCTGGAAAAACTCGCATGGTCAACAGCGGCGGTGACCGACCGCATTCCCGGCAGGGGCTCTGGCAGGGTGCTGCCGGCCTATGTCGCGCTGATCGTGTTCTTCCTTGTTGTGCCGACGCTGATGGTGATCCCGATCGCGTTTACCAACTCCGACTTCCTGGAGTTTCCGCCACCTGGATACAGCACGCGCTGGTTCAGTCTCTATTTCAATTCCCCGATCTGGATTTCTGCGACGGTTCGCTCTTTCGGGGTCGCCTTTGCAACGGCCATAGCCGCCACGGTGATCGGCGGGTTTGCCGCTCTCGCCATCGCCCGCTCGCGTTCGCGTTTCGGCGGCGTCGTGTTCGCCTTCATGCTGGCGCCGATGATCGTGCCACGCATCGTGATCGCGGTCGGCTTGTTCTATCTGTTCGCGCAGATGGGGCTGGTGGCGACCAATCTGGGCCTGGTGATCGGACATACGGTCCTCTCCATACCCTTCACCTTTGTTGCGATCGCTGCGGTGCTCAAGGGTTACGACTGGCGTCTCGACCAGGCCGCCGCCTCGCTTGGGGCGGGGCGGTTCCAGGTTCTGCGCCTGATCACCGTGCCCCTGATCCGCGGCGGGGTCATTTCGGCATTCCTGTTCGCCTTCGTCACGTCCTTTGACGAACTGACGATCGCCATCTTCGTGAGCGGCGGGCTGAAATCCACCCTTCCCAAGCAGATGTGGGACGACATGATCCTGCAACTCAATCCGACACTGGCTGCGGTCTCGGTCGTGGTGCTGGTCATTGTCACTGCAATCCTGCTCGTTGCCGACCGTCTGCGCCGTTGAGGCGCGGACGGTTGCTTCCGGACAGCAGTGAAGACGTCATTTAAGATACCCAAGGTAAGAGAATGCAAATATCTGAAGGTTTCATCGACCTGCTTTGCCGCCGCGCGGCCGAGAGTCCGGACAGGATATTCGGCCGACACGAGGGTGTTGCGATCTCGTTTGCCGATCTCGAGCGTGCTTCGGCTCGACTGGCGGCCTCGATTCGCGAAAAAGGGGTCAAGCGTGGCGACCGCATTGCGGTCGTTATGCGCAACAGCCCGTTCGCGATGGCCGTCATCTATGCCATCACCCGGGCCGGGAACGTTTGGGTTCCTGTCAATGCCGCGCTAAAGGGAGAAGGGCTGGAGTATATTCTCAGTCACAGCGAACCGTCCCTGATCGTTGCCGATGAGGAATTCTCCGGGCCAATCGGAGGGTGCAGTGCGGCACGCGACGTGCCCCTCATGACAATCGGCGAGCAGAGCCTTCCGGTTGGCGAAGCCACGTTCGACGAGCCGCTGCCTCTGCCCGACGAAGCCGCCGCCATCATGTACACATCTGGGACCACAGGTCCGGCGAAAGGCGTAATCGTTACCCATCGCATGCTTCGCTTGGCCGCAGAGGCTGTCGCCTTGTGTTCGGCTCCGGTGTCCGGTGACGATTATTACGTATGGGAGCCCTTTTACCATATTGGTGGAGCACAAACCCTGCTCTTGCCATTGGTCCGCGATGTTACCCTCACCGTAGGTAGCCGCTTCAGCGCAAGCCGTTTCTGGCAGGAGGTTGCCGCTGCCGGCTCCACGCATATCCATCACCTGGGTGGCGTCATCCAGATCCTGCTTAAGCAGCCGCCATCGCCGCTGGACACAAGCCATAATGTGCGGATCGCGTGGGGAGGGGGCTGCGCCACGGAAGTCTGGCGGGCCTTCGAGGAGCGGTTCGGCATTCATATCCGGGAATGCTATGGCATGACCGAGGCATCAAGCCTGACCACCTTCAATGATAGCGGTCTTGTTGGATCCGTTGGAAAGCCCATGCCCTGGTTCAACGTGCGTCTGTTGGATGACGATGGACGGGAAACTCTGGACGGACGCGGAGAGATCGTCATTAATACGTCCGTTCCCGGCGCTATCTTTCCCGGCTATTTCCGCAACCCCGAGGCAACCGCAAAAGCACTTCGTCCGGAGGGTTTTCACACCGGCGATATCGGTTCCTGGGATGCCGATGGCAATCTGTTCTTCCATGGTCGAAAGTCCGACAGCGTGCGGTGCCGGGGTGAGAATGTTTCGGCCTGGGAGGTGGAGCACGTCGCGTCTCAGCATCCTGACGTCGAAGACAGCGCAATGATCGGCGTGGCCACCGATGTGGGCGAACAGGACATAAAACTGTTCGTGCAACTGAAACCGGGCGCAAGGGCAGATGCTGACGCTCTTGGTGCATGGCTGGGGCAACGGCTGGCAGGGTTTCAGGTGCCTCGCTACATCGCTTTCGTCAAGTCGTTCGACCGGACGCCCAGCCAGCGGATCATGAAACACCGGTTACCGCACTCCACCAATGATTGCTGGGACAGGATGGCGGAAAAGGAGCGCGCGTGATGACCAGCCCATTCAAGACCGATGTTCTGATTTCGGGAACCGGCGCTTTTGCAGGTCGCATCGCGCTCGATATTGCTGCGACGGCGCCGGACCCGGTCAATGTCGTGATCGCCGGTCGCAATCGTGACCGGTTGGATTGGCTGAGGACGGCCGGCAATGCGCGTGCTTCGATGTTTTCCCGCCCAGCCACTTTTTCGACCATGGAGGTGGACCTGCTCCAGGAGGGTGCCGCGGAGCGCATGATCCTAGAAACCCGGCCGAAGATTGCCGTTCAGGCAGCATCCGTGCAGACCTCCTCGGTCATTTCCGATACCGGAAATGCCTGGACGGCGCTGGTAGCCGAGGGCGGCTTGAGCGCAACGGCGATCTTCCAGGCGCTTCTGACAAGCCGGGTCGGCAAGGCGATCAGGGAGCACTCTCCCAAGAGCGCCTTGATCAATTGCTGCTTTCCAGATGTGGTAAACGCCATGATTCAGGCGCTCGGCCACAACGTGCTTTGCGGCACAGGCAATGTGGCAATTCTCTCCAACGTGTTTGCCGGCGCCCGTGGGGCTGATGCCTCGGAGCGCCTGCGCGTGCTTGCGCATTACCAAAACCTTGCTGCATGGCGTCTGCCGCGCAAGCAGAGGAAAGGAGTGCGGCCTCCACGTGTTTTTCTGGATGACCGGGAGGTTCCGGACGTTTTCGAGACGTTTTCCGAAGTGAAGCTGACGGCCGAACCGGCAATCGAGGTCTCCGGCGCTTCCGGCGTGACTTTGATCTGCGCCTACGCGGCGGGTCGGCCCTGGACAGGGCATGTGCCGGGACCAGGTGGCCTGCCTGGTGGATATCCGGTGCGGCTAGAAGCAGGAAAGCTGCATCTGGATCTCCCCGAGGGTCTCGCTCGGGAAGAGGCCATTTCGTGGAACCATGCCTTCGAGGCGGAGAACGGTCTGGTGCTGGACGGACAGCGTGCGCATTTCACGGGCCGGCTGAAAGAGGCGTTCGAACGGGTTGGCTTCGCCCATGCTGGAGGCTTCGAGATCGGCCGGTTGGAGGAGGTCTATCGGAACCTCGCGCTTCTGCGCGATGCCTTGAGCAGGCAGCCGGCCTGAACTGGAGGGGTGCCATGGGCGGTGCACGGAAGGTGGTTGTCATCGGTGCCGGCATCATCGGCGCGTTTGCGGCATGGGAACTTGTCGAGGATGGTCATGACGTCGTCATTCTGGATGCCGAACAGCCGGGCGGGCGGCAGGGCGCCAGCTATGGTAATGGTGGGTGGATCATGGAAAGCTCGCTGCTGCCGGTTTCCGTCCCGGGGCTGTGGCGACAAGTGCCGGGTTATCTCATGGACCCCCTTGGTCCGTTCGCCATTCGCTGGTCTCATCTTCCCGGGTTGACGCCATGGCTCGCCCGGTTCCTTCTGGCGGGGTCAGGTGTCGGAAAGATCGAACGGACGGCCGGTTTCCGCCATGCACTGACGCAGGGTGCATTCCAGCGCTACGAGGCGGTCGCGGAGGCAAACGGCCTCGCTTCCCTTTTCAGGCGTGACGGGCATCTTTTCCTTTACCCCGACAGAGCAACCTACGAGGCCGATGGCCTCGCCTGGGGGCTGCGCCAGCGCTACGGCATCGAGTGGCAGGAGCTGGAAGGCGAGGCGCTGCACGCCTTCGAGCCGGGCCTGGGAGCGCATCACCGGTTCGGTGTCTACATTCGTGCGGGTGCAAATCTTTCCGATCCCGGGGCCTTTGTTGCCGGTCTGGTCGAAGGTGCGGCCCGGCGAGGCGCGGTTCAGCAAAGAGCCCGGGCGACGGGGTTCCGTTTCGAGGAGAACCGGCTGCGCGCCGTGAAGACCGATCACGGCGACATCGATTGCGGCAGGGCTGTCTTGACGGCAGGCATAAACGCACGTGATCTTGCACTGCAATGCGGAGACCAGGTGCCGCTCGAAGCAGAGCGCGGCTACCATGTGGTGGTGCCGGATATCGAAGGTGGCCCGCGCCATCCCGTCATGATGATGGACGGGAAGATGGTTTTCACGTGGACGCAGGCAGGCCTCAGGATCGCAGGGCAGGTGGAGCTGGCCAGCCTTGGTGCCGCGCCTGACTGGCGGCGCGCCGACATCCTCCTGAAACATCTCGAACGGGCATTTCCCGCCATGGCGGATCGACTGGAGAAAGGTGTCATCGATCGATGGATGGGCAATCGTCCCTCGACGCCTGACGGCATTCCCTGCATCGGTCCATCGCGCCTGTCTCCCGATATCATCTATGGTTTCGGACATGGCCATAGCGGCATCACCATGGCGCCGATGACGGGCAGGCTCATTGCCGATCTTTGCGGTGGCAGGCATCCTGCCATCGACCCGAAGCCCTATGAAGCGGAGCGCTTCCGGTGATCGGCGCGCACCCGCTCTTTATCGGCGAGGAAGAGGTTCGCCGGCTTGGTCTGACCCCGGGTGAGGCACGCGAAGCCCTCTTACATGCATATCGGTTGCAGCATGAGGGGCGTGTCCGGGTTAAGCCAAAAACGTCTCTCGACATCGCGCCGGGGCACAAGTTCCAGGCCATGTGCGCGGCCTGCGAGGAGCTTGGTCTGGCGGTCGTGAAGTGGCTCGGCGTCGCGCCCCGCAGTGCGGGGGACCCATCTCCCGGCATCCACGCACTGGCCGTGCTGAACGACTTCAATTCGGGCGCACCGCTTGCCGTCATGGATGCAAATGCAATCACGGGGCTCCGCACGGCGGCCATGTCCGCATTGGCAGCACGTTTTCTCGCCCGGGAAAAAAGCAGGGCGATCGGCTTCGTCGGCTGCGGGCTTCAGGCTCGCATGCATCTGGAAGCAATGCACGATCTTTTTCCAGGTCTGGCGGCGGTGCTTTGCAACAGCAGATCGGAGCAATCTGCCCGCCGCCTGACCGCCCTTGCGGGTAAGCTCGGGTTGCAAGGCAAGGTCTGTTCCGACCCCGCGCAACTTCTGCGGGAGAGCGATGTCGTCGTCACCACGGTTCCTATGAACGCGGATTTCGAGCCCTTTCTGGATGCGTCCGATCTGGCGCCTGGCGCCTTCGTAGCGGCGGTGGATGTCGGTCGTTCCTGGCATTCGGATAGTTTTAAGGTTTTCGATTGCATGGCGACCGACAGTCGGCTTCATCACGGTATCGAGATGAAGCCGGGGATGAGAATAGACTGCGACTTGTCGGAATTGGCCGGGGATGTTCATCCGGGCCGGGTATCCGAAGCCCAAAGGGCACTCTTCGTTTTTCAAGGACACGCAACTGCAGATCTGGCCATTGCGTGGCTGGTGTGGTCCCGGCTTCAGGCCGCAACCGGTAGGTACATATAGCCCCGGTTCGCGGTGTCAGTCGTTCTCAGACAAGCATTCGACAGCGAAAATCGTAGGCGTGAAAGCAGGAGGAACAACCGACTTTCAATAAAATTCCGACCTTTGCGATTGGCCTGTTGGCAAATGTGCGTCAGCTTCGTCCTAGAGGCATGAGCTGTGAACGCCGGGTCGCCGTGAAGACCCGGCACACATCGAAGACCGAGGAGACGAGACATGACTGAGATCGTAAACTGCCTGTGGTTCGATCATGGCGAGGCGAGCAAGGCTGCCGCCTTCTATGCCGCCACCTTTCCCGACAGGGGTCCGTTGCATTAACGTCAGAAAGCTTTCTTTGTTATCGCTATCACCGACCGATTATGCAGCCACCGGGAACAGATTGGCGATGAAGGCGACCGGCCGGAAGCCGCTCAATCTGTCTGCGGGACAGCCAGCAGCATAACGGTGTTCAGGCTTCGTTTTACCTTACCGTTGTTTAGCGGGAAACCAACGCTACGCCCTCTTGTTGAGCCCCTCTTCGGTCCCGGCAAGATCGATACTTTTGGCATCGTTGCAATTTCATACCCACCGCTTGATCTCCGAGACGATTGATTTACAATATACCGAACTAGTTCAATATATTGAACTTCAGGGATTGTGAAGGAGGCAAGCTAGGTGAGTGGTCGCGGCGCTGAGCGCATCTTGCTTTTGTTGGAATGGATGGCCCGTCAGGAAGGCGCGGTCTCGTTCTCCGACGCCGTCGCTGCACTGGACCTTCCCAAGAGCAGCGCGCTCGGCCTTTTGCGCATGCTGGTCGATCTTGGCTATGCCCGCCGTGAGGATGACGGCCGCTATCGTCTCTGCCGCCTTCCCGGCGAGCCGGATGACGCGCATCAGGCATGGGGCACGCTTGCGCGCCTCACCGATGCGGTTCTGCATACGGCAGTGCGCGAGGCGGGCGAATCCGGCTTTCTCGCCGTGCTCGATGAAAACGACCGCGTTCGTTACATCTCCAAGCTCATGCCCGAGCGCGAGATCAGATATGACCGCGACATCACCGTGTCGCGCAGGGCGCATCAGGTCACGAGCGGCATCGTGCTTCTGACCGGCCTTTCCGCCGAGCGGCTTGCAGCTTATGCGACACGCGCGGCTGAAGAAGCCGGCGATCCGGATTTGCGCGAAGCCATTCTCTCAAAGGTGGAAGAAGCGCGTTCGGCCGGCCATGCCGTCAATCTGCGTGGCGTGGTCGAAGGTGCCGCGGGCGTTGCAGCTCCCGTTCTCGATGCAGACGGATGTGTGCGCGCCGCACTCAACATTGCCGGCCCCGCCGACCGCATGGCCGCAAATATCGATCAGGTCATTGCCGTGACCTGCGAAGGCGCAGCGCAGGCCACCGCCGCGCTGACAGCCTTTCGCCACAGGCTACCGGCCAGGTAGCCACCCGATCCGCACGCAATGCGGTTCCAACATCACTCAACCAGACGATCATCAGGAGGAAACGACGTGAAACATATGCTGAAATCCATGGGTATGGCTGCCGCCGTGCTCGCTGCTGCGCAGGCCGCTCCGGCCAGCGCCCAGGAATTCCCAGAGCGCGGAATCGAGTTCGTCGCCGGTTATGGTCCGGGCGGCGGTCACGACACCATGCTGCGCTCCATGGCCAAGATCATGCAGGAAGAGGGCATCATCGAGACGCCGATCAACGTGGTCAACAAGCCGGGCGGCAGCTCCGCCGTGGCCATGGGCTACCTGAACTCACGCGCCGGTGACGGCCACTACCTGATGTCGGTGACGTCCTCGCACATCACCACGCCGCTCACCTCGAACATCGGCCTCGACTTTTCCGATTTCACGCCGATTGCGCGTCTGGGCATCGACCCCGAACTGCTCGTCGTCAACGCGGCTGGCCCCTACAAGTCGATCGACGATCTGCTCACGGCCGACAAGGTTCTGAACGTTGGCGGCACCGCCACGGGCAGCATCGAGCACATCGTCGCCATCCAGTTCCAGAAGCAGACCGGCAAGAAAGTCAACTTCGTGCCGTTCCAGGGCGATGGCGATGTGGTTGCCGCGCTTCTGAGCAACCAGCTCGACTTCATCGTCACCAATCCGGGCACGGCCCGCGACTTCATCGAGGCGGGCAAGTTCAACGCGCTGGCCATCAGCACGGAAGAACGCATCGACGCACTTCCCGATGTTCCGACCTTCAAGGAGCAGGACATCGACATCACACTCAGCCTCTATCGTGGCGTTACCGCTCCGGCTGACATCAGCGATGAAGCGAAAGCCTATCTCATCGAGAAGATGACCGAGCTGAACGAGAGTGTCGCGTGGAAGTCCGGCTATCTCGACCCGAACTCCGTCGTTGAGGGCTTCATCACCGGTGATGAATTCGAGGCCTATCTCGAAGAGACCCAGGGCGTCTATCGCGAGACGCTCACCGAGCTCGGCATCATCAAATAAGTTGACTGGAGAGGACTCATGAAACTGTCGGAAATCGTCCTGCTCGCGGGTCTCGCCGTCTTTTCGGGAGTCCTCCTCATAAGCAGTCTGGATATGCCTTACGGCTCGGAGCAGAGCTTCGGGCCGGGGTATATCCCGCTCAACATCGCGGTTGTCGTTCTAGGTCTGATCGGCATTCTCGCCGTCAAGGCTTTCATGGCCGGGCGCAAGCCCGGTGCGGACGGCAGCGCCGTCATTGAGGATATGTCTTCTGCGCTTCCGGTCGCCGCCGTTATCGTTCTTCTGGCGGGCGCGATCTACGCCATGAGCTGGGGCAGCATTCTTGCGCCGCTTGGCGTGCTGATGATCATCCTGTCGTGGCGCTTCAACGGGCATGGCTTCGTAAAGTCCTGTCTGGTCAGCGCCGCCATTCTGGCCGTCATCTACACGATCTTCAGCCTCTGGCTGAAAATCCCGCTTCAATAGTCTTCCTGAAAGTCGCTCTCCAATGGACGCACTCACTCAACTCGCGGGCGGTTTTTCGGAAGTCCTGACCGTCTACAACATCCTGCTGATTTTCCTTGCCGGCATGATCGGCACGGTGGTCGGCGCGCTGCCGGGGCTTGGGCCATCGGCAGGCATCGCGCTCATGCTACCGCTGACTTTCGGCATGCCGCACGCTTCGGGCCTGTGCCTGCTTACCGGCGTCTACATGGGCACCATGTATGGCGGCCGCATCACGTCGATCCTCATCAACACGCCGGGAGACGCACCCGCCATCATCACCGCCATGGAAGGCTACCCGATGATGCTGCGCGGGCAGGGCGGTCTGGCGCTCGGCCTGTCGGCGTTCTCGTCCTTCATCGGCGGTTTCTTCGGCCTTGCCGTTCTGATCTTCTTCGCGCCAGTGGTCTCTTCCTACGCGATCTATCTCGGCGCGCCGGAATATTTCCTGCTCATGCTGCTGGGGCTCAGTACGATTGTGCTTCTGGCTGGCGACAACATGGTGAAAGCCCTGCTGATGGCCTGTGTCGGCGTTCTGGTCTCCACCTTCGGCAGTGACTACATTTCCGGCCATATCCGCTTCGCCTTCACGCCGGAGCTGATCGAGGGCATCGACTTCGTCGCCATCATCATCGGCCTCTATGGCCTTGGCGAAGTCTTCTACAATCTCGAGAAGCGCGTGCGCATCGACCTCGGCAAGCCCAGCTTCAACATCCGCGAATACATCCCGCCGGTATCCGCCATCAAGGAGAGCAGCGGTGCAACCGTGCGCGGTTCGATCCTCGGCACCGTCATCGGCATTCTGCCGGGCGCCGGCGCAACTGTCGCGACCTTCCTCGAATATGCTCTGGAGCGGCGCATTTCGCGCAAGCCGGAAGAATTCGGCAAGGGCGCGATTGCAGGTCTTGCCGGACCGGAAGCATCCAACAACGCTTCGGTTCCCGGCTCGCTGATCCCGCTCATCACGCTCGGCATTCCCGGCTCCGGCGGCACGGCCATCATGCTTGGCGCGCTCATCATGTTCGGCATGCAGCCCGGCCCGCTTCTCATGATCAAGTCGGGAGACGTGGTCTGGGCGATGATCGCAGGTCTTGTGCTGGCGAACATCTTCCTGCTCTTCTCGAACGTGCTGTTGATTCCCGTCTTCGTGAACCTTCTGCGTTCGGTGCAGGGGCATCTGGCGAGCGTCGTCATCGCCCTTTGTGTGGTGGGTGCGTTCTCGCTTGCCTACAGCACGTTCAACATTTGGGTCGCGCTGGTGTTCGGCGTGCTCGGATATCTGATGAAAAAAGCGGATTATCCCACCGGCCCGTTCATTCTGGCGGTTGTCCTTGCCCCGCTCGCGGAAAACTATTTCCGCCAGTCGATCATGCTGGGGCAGGGTGACTGGGCGATCTTCATCGACCGGCCCATCTCGCTTGGAATCATCATTGCCATGGTCGTCCTTGGTGGGCTGGGCATGGCAACGAAACGCTTCATGAAGCGCCGCGAACCTGCGGCGCGCGCCTGAGACTACAAGAAGGAAGACTATGGCCGACCGTGCCTGGAAACCCGTCGATTTCACACCCGATGCAAAAGGTCCGCTGAGCGGGATCGTTGTGCTTGACCTGTCGCGTCTCGTGGCGGGCAACATGACCTCGCTTCAGATGGCCGATTTCGGGGCCGAGGTCATCAAGGTGGAACCGCTACCTGCAGGCGATCCCCTGCGGGCGTGGAAGCAGGGCGGCCATGCCACCTTCTGGAAGGTCTATGGCCGCAACAAGAAGAGCATCGCGCTTGATTTTCGCAAGGAAGGCGCGCTGGATCTCCTGCGCCGGCTCATCGCCCGCGCCGACGTGATGGTCGAGAGCTTCCGGCCGGGCACGCTGGAAAAGATGGGGCTCGCACCGGATGTGCTGAAGCGCGAGTTTCCGGGACTGGTTCTTCTCAGGGTTTCCGGTTTTGGCCAGAGCGGTCCCTACAGCCCGCGTCCCGGTTTCGGAACGCTGGTCGAGGGCATGTCCGGCTTTGCACATCGCAATGGCGAGGAAGGGGGCGATCCGCTGCTGCCGCCGCTGGCGCTCGCCGACATGATTTCCGGCCTCTACGGGGCCAATGCCGTGATGATGGCGCTGCGCGCACGTGACCGCGACGGGCACGGTCAGGTGATCGACCTGTCGCTGCTCGATGCAATGGTTTCCGTTCTTGGGCCGGAGCCGTTCGACTACCAGATCACCGGCAAGCCCAAACAGCGTGTCGGCAATGGCTCCAACACGTCGAGCCCGCGCAATGTCTACAAGACCAGCGACGGGCACTTCATCGCCATTTCCGCGTCCATCCAGAAGACCGCCGAGCGCCTGTTCCGCAGCATCGGGCGCGAAGACATGATCACCGACCCGCGCTATGCCACCAACGAGCAGCGCGTTTCGCGCCGGCATGAGGTCGACGCCATTGTCGGCGGGTGGATCGGCGCGCGCAGCCGCGCCGAGGTTCTGGAGATTTTCGAGAAAGACGGCATCACCGCCGCGCCGCTCTACGACGTGGCGGACATCTGCGCCGACCGTCATTTCATCGAACGCGGCATTTATGTCGCTGCACCGGATGAAGAGCATGGCCGAGCGCCCATGCATGCGCCCACGCCGCGCCTTTCCGAGACGCCTGGCACGCTGCGCGGGCCGGCACCAGCGCTGGGCGCACATTCGCGTGAAATCCTGCGCGCGGCCGCGTTCTCCGATGCCGAAGTCGATGGCTTCGTCGCGGCCGGCGTCATCAACGACGGAGCAGATGCATGAGGCAGGCAGGAAACCAGCCGCGCTGGCGCTCGCTTCTCTACGTGCCGGGCAACAATGAGCGCTTCATCGGCAAGGCCCAGACCCGTGGGGCCGATGCGGTTGTGCTCGATCTGGAAGATAGCGTCCCCGATCACGAAAAGGCAGCCGCCCGCGCGATGACAGCGGCTGCGCTGCCGACCCTCGCCGAGGGGCCATCGGATCTGCTGGTGCGCATCAATGGCGGCATGCGACTTGCCGTGCCGGATCTTGAAGCTGTGGCTCAGCCCGGTCTGCGCGGCATTTTCGTGCCCAAATGCGAAGCTGCGGAAAAACTGCGCCTCATCTCCGAAATGCTGTTCGATCTTGAGGCCGAGCGTGGCCTGCCGGTCGGAGAAATCGCTCTGGTGGCGATGATCGAGACCCCACGCGGTCTTGAAAACGTGCATGACATTGCGCGGGCCGATCCGCGCATTTGCGGCATGATCCTCGGCAGCGAGGACTTCGCCACAGCCACCGGCATGCAGCCGACTCCCGAGGCGCTGATCGCGCCGCGCCAGCAGATCGTTTTTGCCGCGTATGCCGCCGGCATTGCGCCTCTGGGGCTTCTGGACAGTGTCGCCAATTATGGTGATGCAGAGCATCTTTCCGCAGTCGCTCGCCGGGCGCGGGCCTTCGGCTTTCGCGGCGCGACCTGCGTTCATCCGGCAGCCGTTGCGCCTCTCAACGCGGCATTCGTGCCGTCGGATGAGGAAACCGATTGGGCAAAGCGCGTCGTCGCGGCGATGGAAGAGGCCCACGCACAGGGCAGGGGAGCCGCCACGCTTGACGGGCGCATGATCGACAAGCCGATGCTGGATCGCGCATGGAATATCATTTCTTCTCAAGGCTAAAAGTTCGACTTAGCAACCAATAGTTCAGCGTCGAGCCCACGCATTCGAGGTCGACCATCGTACGATACACGTCGAATTGGCGGCGCTACTTTTCGGTCCGCGATTGGCAAGCCAGATGCTCTTTGGAGTGTGACTTCCCGCCATATCGGTGTCCTGTAAAATTGCACCGAAGGCGGCCCCTCCCCGCTTTACATATTACTAGTTGATTTTATTGGATATTTCGGGTTCTGCCGTGAACGGATTTTCATGCGAAGAGCCCTACCGGAATGATACTTTCCACTGCAAAAATAAACGCTTGCTGGATCGCAAATAAGGTACCTGTTCGGCAAAAAGTCACGATGCCGGAATGAGGGTTCATTCGGTGATGAGAACGGTGCTTTGCGATGGCCAGCCGATGACGACCTCGTCGCCCTCGCAAAGCCGCTCCTGACCGGCGTTCTGGACGTGCACCTTGATCGCTTGGCTGGTGGTCTGCACGAAATAGGTGCTCGTATCGCCGGCGAAGATCCGCCGAGAAACCCGCCCGGCAAGGCGGTTCATAGCCTCCGGCATTGCTGCCGCGCCGGCGCGTGCGATCATCATGCGCTCCGGGCGAACCGCGCAGATTGCCGGGCCGTTGGCGCGCGCGGCCCCGTTTGCAGCGAGCACCAGCGTCCCGTCGGCGAGCCGGACGCCGCCGTCTGTGGCAATGCCTTGCAATATGTTGGCATCGCCCAGAAAGGTTGCCGCGAACTTGCTCGCGGGACGATCGTAGATCTCCTCGGGTGGGCCTTCCTGCACCAGTTTCCCATTGCGCAGGATGCCGATCCTGTCACTCATCGTCAGCGCCTCTTCCTGGTCGTGCGTGACGAAGATGGTGGTCACGCCGATCTCGCGCTGGATGCGCTTCAGTTCCATCTGCATGTCGACGCGAAGCGCCTTGTCGAGTGCCGACAGGGGTTCGTCGAGGAGCAGGACGCGTGGACGGGTCACGATGGCGCGCGCAAGCGCGACACGCTGGCGCTGACCGCCCGAAAGCTGGTGCGGGCGGCGCCCGCCGAGCTCGCTGAGCTGGACAAGATCGAGCACCCGCGCGACCTCTGTGCGAATGGTTTCGCGCGTTTCGCCGCGCACCGACAAGCCGAAGCCGACATTGTCGGCGACGCTCATATTGGGAAAGAGCGCGTAGCTTTGGAACACCATGCCGATCCGGCGCTTTTCGACGGGCACACGTTCCACGCTTTCGCCGCCGATGAGGATACGCCCCTGATCGGGAAAGTCGAAGCCGGCGATCTGGCGCAGAAGCGTCGTCTTGCCGCTGCCCGAGGGGCCGAGCAGGGCATAGAAGCCGCCATCGGAAAAGGCAATTGAGACGTCGTCAAGCGCCTTATGGGCTCCAAAGCTGCGGGAGATCGATTCGACGCGGACTTCCGCCATTATTTCTCTCCTGCGAAACTGAAGAAGCGTGCTGCAAAGAGCATCAGACTCATCGACACGGTAATGATGATCGTCGACACGGCGTTGATTTCGGGTGTGAAGCCCTTGCGGATCGCAGCGTAGATCTCGACGGGAAGCGTCGCCTCGCCCGGCGTCGACAGGAAATAGGATACGACGAACTGATCGAACGAAACGGCGAAAGCGAAAAGCGCGCCGGCGATTACGCCCGGCATGATCCAGGGTAGTGTCACACGATACGTCACCTGCCACTGGCTGGCACCAAGCGAGCGGGCGGCTTCCTCGAGTTCGGGGGCGAAGGTTTTCAGCCGCGCTGAAACGACAATGATGACATAGGGCAGGGCGAGCGCGACATGGCCGAGCAGGATAGCGTGCAGGCCACGGCCGATACCGACACCAAAGAAGAAGATCAGCATCGCCGTGCCGGTTATCAGCCAGGGAATTGCAATCGGCGGAAAGAGCAGTGCCTCGAAGATCTTCTTGCCCTTGAAATCGTAGCGAAAGAGCGCAATCGACGCGGCCGTGCCAATCGTGGTGGCAATCACGGTTGTGGTCAGCGCGATCTGAACGCTGTTCCAAGTCGCCTGGATAAGCTGTGCGTTGGCGGCGAGATCTGCGTACCATTTCGTCGTCCACTCGAATGGAAGCTGGTAGAACGGCGAGGCATTGAAGGACATCGCTGCCATTATAAGAATCGGCACGTAGAGGAAAGCGAGCAGTAGGCCGACATAGCTCCGCCCGAGTGTTTCGAGAAAGCGCGTCGTTTTCATCATGCGGCCCTCCTTGAGATCGGCGCCGACACGGCGAGTATGGCGAGCACCACTGCCAGAAGGATGAAGGAAAGAGCAGCGCCAAGCGGCCAGTTGAAGACGGCGACGAACTGATCTTCGATGACGGTGCCGTAGAAGGTGCCGGTGCGCCCACCCAGGATGCGCGGCTCCATGAAGGCACCCACAACGGGTACGAAAATGAGCACGGCGCCGGCGGTCAGGCCCGGGAGTGCCAGCGGCAGAACAAGCCGGCGCAGCACCTGCATGCGCGAAGCGCCGAGCGAGCGCGCTGCCTCCAGCAGCGAATCGTCGATCGCCTGCAAGGTCAGATAGCAGGTCAGAACCATATAGGGCACGTAGGAGTGGACAAGGCCGATAACGACAGCGGGATAGGAGAACATCAGATCGAACTCGACCGGAAACGGCGCCACCGCCTGGACGGCGCGGTCGACGAAACCGCCGGACCTCAGCACCATCGCCCATGAGAAGATGCGCACAAGCCCGTTTGACCAGAAGGGCAATATGACGAGGAGGAAGATAGCCTCGCGGGCGCGGCCCTTCAGGACCTTGGCCAGAACATAGGCGGCGGGAAAGCCGATCACCGCGCACCAGAGCGTGACTTCGAGCCCCAACCGCAGTGAAGCCCCGAGCAAAGCAATATAGAGGTCGCGCGAAAAAAAGGCGGCGTAGTTTTCGAGCGTGAACGCCCAGTTGCGGCCTGCGAGCGGCATGTCGGTCATGAAGGAGAAGAAGGCCATGGCTGACAGCGGCAGAAAAATCGCTACCGTCAACCACAGATAGGCTGGTGCAAGCAGCGGAAGGGCTTGCACGATGCCGCTCTTTCGTCCCGGTGATGCCCGATCGGCCATGCTTCCCCTCCCTCGCAATGCGCCCGTGCCAACGTCCGCTACTGGGCGCCGACCTTGATCTCCTGCCACATTGCCAGATAAGCCTCGCGCTGCTCGTCGGTAACGGGTTCCTGGAACTGAATGCGCTCGGCGAGGGCGGGATCGCCCATTACCGCACGATTGAAGGCATCGTCGGGAAGGGCGGCAAGCGCTTTCTCATTGGCCGAGACGGGAGCGCCCACCTTCGTCACCCATTCGACATAGAACCCGGGATCAAGCATGTAGTTGATGAAGGCTTGTGCGCCCTCGACATTGTCGGATCCGGTCGGAATGGCAAAGCTGTCGAGCCAGGCGACAGCGCCCTCCTCCGGCACGACGAGCCGCACGGGGAGATCGAACTGTGTGGCAGCTCGGTCGGCCGAACCCGACCAATAAGTACCGACGTCGATCTGGTCGGCGGCGAGCATTTGGTTCCAGTCGTTCTCCGAGCTCCAGAAGGTGCGGATCTGCGGCATCAGCGAGACGAGCTTCTCACGCACGGCATCCATGTCCTGGACGTCGTTGATATCCTGACCGGTTGCGATGGCACCGAACTGAATCGCCTCGACGGCATCGTCGCGGATGACGACGCGTCCTTTATATGCTTCCTCCCACATCACCTCGATAGAGGTGGGCGGTGTTTCGAAGGAATTGGTGTTGATGGCGAGCGCCGTCAGGCCCCAGACCCATGGCACACCATAGACATCGCCGCCCCGGTTGAGCATCGGTGAATTCGCCATATCCTCGCCGATATCAGCCGCATTGGGAATATTACCAACGTCGATTGACTGGACGAGCTCCTCGTCGAGCGCCTGTTCCATGAATGCCGCGTTAATCATGACGACGTCGTAAAGTCCGGGATTGGTGCGCAGCTTCGTCAGCATCTCCTGCTCGGAGTTGAAGAAGTCGTTCACGACGGTGTGTCCGGTCGCCTCCTCGAAGGCTGCGACAGCCCAAGGCTCGTCTGCGCCGTAGCCCTTCCAGTTCAGTACGTGAAGCTCGGCGGCCGAAACCGTCGAAGTCAGTGCGACCAGCACGCTGGTCGTGAAAACGGGTGCGATGTATCTCTTCATGGTCGTTCCTCTCTGTCGTTAAAGTCGGGCCGTTTTCCTCCCACCCGTCTGGTCGGCTTTGGCCTCCTCTTGTCGCGTTTCAAGGAAGGCGCGGATCTCCTGATCGCTCGGACCGCCCGCGCCGCCCGCCCGGGTTACCGAAAGGGCTGCGGCCGCGTTTGCGTAGCGCGCGGCGTCCATCGGCTTTTCGCCGCGGGCCAGCGCCGCAACGAAGGCACCGATATGTGTATCCCCGGCACCGTTGGTATCGACGGCGGTCACGTTGAAGCCGGGCACCGGGATGTTCTCGCCGCTTTTAAGACAAAGCCACGCGCCGGTCGGTCCGGAGCGCAAGACGAGACCTGCTGCCTGAGGGCAGAGCGCGAGGACAGGTCGGGCGAGCGTTTCGCCGGGAGTGTTGATGCCGGCGATGACCGCTGCCTCGGCTAGATTGCAGCTCAGCCATGTGGTGCGCGCCAGGACGCGTTCAAGCAGCGTGCGTGGGATCGTCTCCACTGCGGGCGTTGGATCGAAGACGAGGGGCACTGCGGCTGGAAGCGCCTCGATCCAGCGCGCCAGGGCGTCGCGGCTGTTGCTGTAGCTCAGAGTGTAGCCCGAAACGAAAACCCAGTCGTCGGCTTCAAGCGTTATGGATGCGAGCTCGTCATCCGTGTGCCCACTCTCGGCACCGGGTGAGGACACGAAGGTGCGTTCGGCGTCGTCGGTAACGAGGACCACGCAATCGCCGGTGTCGGTTTCGGGAAATGGATCGGCGAGAATATCGATACCTTCGGAAAGAAGGGCGCTGCGGAGCATATCGCCGTTAGGGCCGGTGCCATGTCGTCCGGCGAAAGCCACCTTCATATCGGCGCGCCGAGCGGCAGCCATCATGTTGAATCCGCCGCCGACCGTACGCCAGTGACGATGTGCGATCTTCTCTGCGCCAGGCGCGGGCAGACGGTCGATCAGATAAATGTGGTCGACTACGGCACTGCCGGCATGAACGAGGCGTCCCATCAGGCAACCTCCCGTCCGTCCGCTACGACAAGGCGAGCGCGGATCAGCTCGCCGGCGAGCGCGTGGGCTTCGGCAATGTCGAAGCCATGCAAGGCCTCGAGCCTGTCTTCTGGCAGCGCGGCACTGCCAGTGCAGGCGCCGGCCATCCCGGCAGCGATCGCGCCGATTGTGTCGGTGTCGCCGCCGAGATTGGCGGCGAGCACGGCGGCCTGCCAGGGATCACCGCCCGCGACCTCGACGACGGCAAAGGCGGCCGGCACCGATTCGTTGGTCGCCACGCCGGTACCGATCTCGTTGGCGATCACATGGGCGGCTTCAGCCGTGTTCTTGCCTTTGACCAAACGCAACGCTTCGGCGATGCGCTCGCGCAATTCCGGCCCGTCGTCGGCGTGCCCGTGTGCGGCCCCGAGGGTGGCGGCGTCGAGTGCGCGTGCCCTTGCAGCGGGCCAGTCGCCGCCGGCTATGCCCTGACTGATTGCTGCGGCGACAGCCGAAGCGCCGGCAATCGCGCTGGGCGTGTTGTGCGTTGCGAGGCAGGTCTCGGCGACTTTGTCGACGAGCGCTTCGAGCGGCGTCTGCGGCATCAATATTCCCACCGGTGCAATCCGCATGGCCGCCCCGTTTGTCGTGCCGAAACGGCCGGCCTCGGCTGGTGTTGCACCGGCATTGATGACGTCGAGCGCACGTTTGGTCGAGGGGCCGAGCAGGTCGTAACTGCCGCGCGCCTTGACGTCACGCTCCCATTCGACGAGTGCTCTCACCCAGCCTGCATGGTCGAAATGTTCCGGTGAGGCGAGTAGTAAGCGCGCCAGAAGCAGCGTCTGCTCGGTGTCGTCAGTAACTGTGCCTGCGGCAAGGCCCCGTGAGACGGGATGATCCTCGTTCGGTGTGACGAAACTGTCCACGAAGCCGTAGCGTGCAGTGATTTCGGCTGGCGTAAGCAACTGCGTCGGCATGCCGAGCGCATCGCCGATTGCCCCCGCAGCGAGCGCGGTCCATGCACGGTCGAGCATCTCCTCTCGCGCGGACATTCGTCAAAACTCCAGATGCAACGCGAAATGCGCCGGGTTGAGCAGACTGGTGACGAACTCGATCGGCCGACCGTCGCTCATGCGCGTCAGCCGGCGTGTGCGCAGGAATGGCGCGCCCGCCGCGCAGCCTAGGATTGCCGCGTCTTCTGTGGAAAGCATCTCGATATCGGCCCATTCCTCCCCATGATGCGACACCAGTCCGGCCGCGCGCAGTGTGCGATGCAGGGAGCCGTGGCGCAGCCCCTTGAGCGGAACCTCCTCGAGCTCGGGCGAGAGCGGCAGCCGGCTGCGTTCGATTGAGATCGGTTGGCCGTTGTCTGCATCGCTGCGCACGCGGTCGAGTGCGATGAAGGACATTTCTTCGATGCCGAGCTGCGTGGCGAGAGCCCCGTCTTCGATCACTTCGAGGCGCAAGGTCCGCGTTTGCGCGTTGGCACCGGCATTGGCGAGCGCCTTCGACCAGCCGACCGCGTCGTCGATCGTCTTGCCGTCGAAGGTGACGAAGGAACCTATGCCGACGCGCGTTGTGATGAGCCCACGGTTGGAGAGCTCTTCCAAACCTTTGCGCACTGTATTGCGGCTGACAGAGAAGCGCTGGACGAGTTCGTTTTCGCTCTGAAGGCGCGCGCCAAAGCCGAGCGCGCCGGAGAGGATTTCGTGCTCCAGTTCACTGGCGATCTGTTCCGGCTTCGCGGTTCCGGCTGCCCGGTGTAGGCGGCGGGCCATATCCAGTCCTGTTCATTAAACTTGTTTAATCTTGTTCAATATCAGTGTGAGTGTGCATAGTCAAACGTCTTTGGCTTCTATTGTCGACCGTCAGCGCCCGTGGTACAGATTTGAGGTTGTGATTAAGGAGGATTCTGGTCTCGTCGGAGTGACGAAGGAGCGCAGATGAGACCCAGATTGTGGATTTTCAACGTATGTGGAGCGCCGATAATGCATCTGTTCTAATAGCCAAACTCCCATTGGCATGCTGAATGTGGCGCCAACGAGCTACCGGCTCGGCGCTCGATGACGGAACCGTCAGTTTCAGCACTTATCGTGGTAGCACCTCATTGCTATCGACCGTCAGCGCCCGAACTGGGATGGCGTTGGTGCTGGAACGGTTGAATAGAGCCACAACCCCCTGCAGTCAGTCCGGCACAATCTTATAACACCAGCGGTTCCAGACGATTCTCGAGCACGCGGATCAGGCTTAATGCTGTGAGTTCAGAGGATTTGGGATTGGTGGCCAAGGGCTCATTCTCTATCGACATCTCAAGTCGCCCGAAGAGTCCGGAGGCTACGATACGGTGGCCGTTGCGTGAAACGCCGGGATCGGCAATCAGTGTGACCTGCGTATGCTCCAGTCCGATACCTGCCAAGGCCGAGATGGCAGCTACATTGGCGTTCTGAGGAAATGCCCGTGCAGCCTTTTGTGCGGACCCGCTGAAGATGACGGTTGGTTTCCGCACCGCGTCAAAATCAATCACGGCTTCCGCAGGGGTGTCAAACCAGGCGGCGGGTGGCTTGATGATGACATGCTCAACACGTTCGAGCTGTAACACTGAAGCGGCAGAAAGGACATCTATGCCCCCAATCGCTCCCGGCGGCACAATCATCTGGCAACCGCGCTTCTCGGCCAGCGTTTTGAGGCGTTGTAGCAGGGCTTCATCACAGAATGCGCTGGTTGAGGAAACCACAAAGTCACAGCCGCAAGTCAATGCCGCCGTGCACCATGGCTCCACGCTGTCGCGCCCTGCTGCCTCCAGCACCAGATCACACTCGATGTTCTCCAAATCTGACGGGCTTGCAATCAGTGGAGCCCCGCTGGGCAGTCCATCTCTCGGGGCGGAGGTGTCGCGCACGGCAACTGCTACGATCGAGATATCGCGCCGGTCGCGTTGTTGCAGCAGGGTTGCCACCCGGCGCGCTATTGCGCCCCAGCCAATTAGGACAATACGCAGAGGCGATCGGGGCTTGGCATCAAATTCCGACATAAGAGTGAACCAGTTCGGCATCGCGCTCGATGTCGGCGGTGTTCCCCGACCACACGGTGCGCCCTTTCTCCAGAACGAAATGGCGATCTGCAAGTTTCTTCATAACGTGAATGTTCTTGTCGATGAGAAGCAGTGACTGGCCATCCGCTTTCAGCCGCTTGATGCATGACCAGATTTCCGCGCGGATCACCGGGGCAAGCCCTTCCGTCGCTTCATCAAGGATGAGCAGTGTTGGATTGGTCATCAGTGCCCGCCCGATCACTAGCATTTGTTGTTCACCCCCTGAAAGCGTTGCGGCGGACTGGTTCGCCCGCTCGCGCAGGCGTGGAAATATCTCGTAGATGCGCTCCAGGGTCCATGGGCGGCTGCGGCCCAATCGGTTGGCGGCTGTCGCCACAAGGTTTTCGCGCACGGACAGTGTGGGAAACACCTGTCTTCCTTCGGGCACCAGGCCAACGCCCATACGCGCCACCATCTCTGGTGTCGCATGGGTGATTGGCCGCTCATTCATGCGAATCTCGCCGCCCAGCGTCGGTAGCAATCCCATGATCGTGCGGATTGTCGTCGTCTTGCCCATGCCGTTGCGCCCGAGAAGCGTTATGGCTTCACCATCCGCGATCTCGAAAGAGACATTGAACAGAACCTGGCTGGCACCGTAGGCAGCCTGGAGGGAATGAACGCTCAGCATGGTTCATCTCCATCTCCAAGATAGGCCTTGCGGACGTCCGCATTCTCACGGATTTCATCAACCGTTCCTGAGGCGATGATCCGGCCATAAACCAGCACGGAGATGCGGTCGGCCAGTTGGAAAACAGCATCCATGTCGTGCTCCACAAGCAGCATGGGCACACGCTCCTTCAAGTTACGGAGAGTCTCGATCATCTGCTGGCTCTCGGCATGACCAAGCCCTGCCATCGGCTCATCGAGGAGCAGCAGGCGCGGTTGAGTGGCCAGAGCCATGACGAGTTCCAGTTGCTTGCGTTCTCCATGGGAGAGGTTGCTGACGATTTCATCGGAGCGTTCGGCCAGGCCAGCTTCAGCAAGCCGCGTGTCGGCCTCATCCCGAAGCCGCTGGTCTGTACGCACATCGCCGAGAAAACGGAAACTGTGGCCCTGTCGAACCTGTATGGCCAACGCCACATTTGCCCGAACCGAGTATTCCGGAAGAAGGCAGGTGATCTGGAATGTGCGTGCCAATCCCCGCGCAGAACGTGCAGAAGCGGGCAGCGCATCGATGGTATGACCGCAAAGCTGAATGGTTCCCTGGTCGGGGCGCAACTCACCGGCCAGTTGGGATATCAATGTGGTCTTTCCGGCCCCGTTGGGGCCGATAAGCGCGTGAATCTGGCCCGGCATCACATCGAGATTCACCGCGTCTGTGGCAAGTAGCCCGCCAAACCGTTTGACCAGTCCACGCACCGTAAGGATTGGAGCGGTCATTTTTGCTCCCCCGTAAGCCGCTGAAACAGAGCCTGTATTCCGCCCTGGGTATACAGAACGACGACCAGCAGAACGATACCGACGCCGAGCTGCCAGTACTCGGTCCAGGACGCCAGAAATGACTCAAGCATGATGAACACCGCCGCGCCGGCCAGGGGTCCGAACAGGGTTCCCACACCCCCGAGTATGACCATCACCATCAGCTCGCCGGACTTGGTCCAGTGCAGCATGTCAGGGCTGGCAAAGCGCAGGAAGTTGGCCATCAGCGCGCCCGCGAGCCCTGCTCCCATGCCCGAGATCACAAAGGCCGCGAGCTTGTAGCGATAAGCCGACAGTCCGATGGACGCCATGCGTTTCTCGCTTTGACGCAATCCTTGCAGAACATTGGCGAAACGTGAATTCACGAAGCGCCAGAGCAGAAAGAAGAATACGAGAGCGGCGGTGAGGCAGACGTAATAGACTGTGTGTTTATCCCGCATATTGAGACCGGGAACCTCATTGGTGCGGCGGATGATCAACCCATCGTCGCCACCATAGGATTTCAGCGAGACGAAGAGGAAAAAGATCATTTGTGCGAAGGCAAGCGTGATCATGATGAATTGCACACCGCTGGTTCGCAGCGACAGGCTGCCTACAACAAATGCGACGAGACCGCCTACCAGGATTGCGACAGGCAGGGTTATCAGAAGCTGGTTCGTGCCCGGTATGATGCCGAAAAGCGGATCACCCGATGCATAGTGGGCGTACAGAATACCCACCACATAGCCGCCGATACCGAAAAAGGCAGCGTGTCCGAACGATACCATGCCGCCGTAGCCAAGCACGATGTTCAGGCTCGCCGCAGCGATACCGTATATGAGGATTCGGGTAGCCATGGATGTCAGCGCGGGTTGCCCGACCGCATCCGCGACCGAAGGCAGAGTCAGGAGAACGGCCATCACAATGATTGCAGCAAATGGCCTGCCGGGGTTCAGTTTGAACATGGGTGCCTCAGCTATTGGCAAGAAAGAGGCCTTTCGGCCTCACGAGAAGTACGAGCGCCATGAGCAGATAGATTCCCATTGAAGAGATGCCGGCTCCCAGTGCATCGGCCTCGGATCCGACCATAAATTGCCGAAGAAAACCGGGGAGATAGGCGCGCAAAAGCGTATCCACCACGCCGATGATGAGGCTTGCGTAGAAAGCTCCCTTGATGGAGCCGACCCCACCGATGACCACGACGACGAACGTTGTGATGAGAATCTGCTCGCCCATGCCCACCTGAACCGCAAGAATGGGCCCGGCCATCAAGCCCGCCAGCCCCGCGAGGAGAGCTCCCAGACCGAAGACCACCGTGTAGAGCAACCTGATGTCCACCCCGAGTGCCCGCACCATGTCGCGATTGGTGGAACCGGCACGAACAAGCATGCCAATTCGAGTGCGGTTGATGAGGACATAAAGGCCACCTGCCACGGCAAGTCCGACAAGAATGATGGCCAGCCGATAGATCGGATAGGAAAGTCCGGGCAGAAGTTCCACCGACCCCATCAGAAAACCGGGCATAGGCGCAAAAAGCGGCTGACGCCCAAACAGGATGGTGATCACCTGATTCAGGATCAGGATTACTGCGAACGTCGCCAACACCTGATCGAGATGGTCGCGTCGGTATAGCCGGCGGATCACCGCGAGTTCCATGGCGATGCCGACGAGTGCAGCGATGGTCAGCGCTGCCGGTATTCCCAGCAAGAACGAGCCAGTCGCGTTGATGATCAGCGTTCCGGCATAGGCGCCGACCATATAGATTGAGCCGTGGGCCAGATTGATGATGCCCATAATGCCGAAGATCAGCGTAAGTCCGGCAGCCATGAGAAACAGCATGACGCCGAACTGAAGCCCGTTGAGCGTCTGTTCCAGAAACAAGGTCATTGTGTCGATCGTGACGTTGGTAAGAAGAATGTAGACCCCGCACGCCGATCCGGTCGCGCGGGGATGTGGTGCGTCACAACGAGCATTCCGACGCATAGGCGTCGGCGTGGTCATCGAGAATCTTGTTTGCGGTTTTCAGAACGGGCTTTCCGTCCTCGTCCGCAACGACCTTGAGTGCAAACCAATCCTGAACCGGGTGCTGGTTGGGACCGAATGAGAATTCACCGCGGACCGACTGGAAATCGGCCGCGCGCAACGCTTCCCGAAAAGCGGCCAGATCGCCCAGATTTCCCCCAGTCGTTCTCAGAGCCGACGCGATAGCCAAAGCCGTATCGTAGCCTTGGCTTGCATAATAGGTGATCGGGCGGTCGTAGGCAGCAGTCCAGGCCTCGACAAACGTCCTGTTGGCCTCGTTGTCGAAGTCTGTATTCCAGTGGCTGGAAACATTGATCCCTACGGCGGCATCACCAACAGCGTTGAGAATGACACCGTCCATAGAAGGCTCGGCGACCACCATGGGAACGGTTTCGAGAAGCCCTGCCTGCTGGTACTGGCGCAGGAAGGTTATACCGAGACCGCCGGGGTGGAACTGGAACACCACATCCGGGTCAGCATCACGGATCTGGGCCATTTCTGCCGCAAAGTCCGTCTGATCGAGGCGGGTGTAAACCTCGCCCACAATCTCGCCCCGGAAGAAGCGTTTAAAGCCTGAGATCGCATCTTTGCCGGCCTGATAGTTCGGCGCGAGCACGAAAGCGTTCTTGTAACCGAGATCGGTGGCGTTTTGACCGGCGCTTTCATGCAGGCTGTCATTTTGCCACGAGATCACGAAGTAGTTTTCGTGACATTCCTTGCCCGCGAAATTGGAAGGAGCTGCGTTCGGACTGATATAGATCGCATCGTTGTCGACGATATCGGGAACCGTCGCACCGGCAACGTTGGAAAAGACAATTCCGGTGAAAAGCTTGACGCCTTCATTGTTGAGAAACCGGTCTGCAATCTGGCGACCATTGCCGGGCTTGAGCGCGTCATCCTCCACCATGACCGTGACCGGTACGCCGCCAAGCTTTCCGCCCTCAGCATCTATCGCGAGCTGGAAGCCGTCCCGAATATCCTGGCCGAGATAACCCGCCGGGCCCGAGAGCGTGGTTATCATGCCGATCTTGACTGCGTTTTCTGCCCAGGCCGCTCCACCGCAGGCGAGTGCTATCGCCGATGCGGCTGCCAATTTCGTGAAGTTCATTGAATTCTCCCCTGGTTGAGGTCCCCGCCGGCCAGAAGGTTGTTCTTCTCTGCGCACCTCTCTCACGGCGTACCTGTCAGGCTTGGGCCAAACAGTGCGCGCGTAAAGGGAAAACTCCTCATCCAGATATGAGTGCAATGAATAACAGAGCGCCCCGCGTTTCCTCTCACTCAGTCGAAGGTCGCCTGACTGAGAGTAAGTTCGCCAGCGACTTCCCGCAGCATTTCGATCAAGCCCTTTGCCGCAGGGGTCAGCCGCGCATTGGCCCGCGTCGTGATCCCAAGCGAGCGCTGGGTGGCGCCGAGCGAGACCGGCAATATGGTCAGAACGCCGGAGGCCGCTTCTCGTCTGGCCGCCTGGACAGGCAAGACACCAAGATAGTCCGCCCCCACAAGAAGGCCCCTGTTCGTGAGCAGCGAGACAGACTCCACAGCGTGCATCGGCGGCTCCAGCCCCCGCTGGCGAAATGCCATATCGACTTGCCGGCGAAGGCTGGTTTCCTGCGGCGGAAGAATCCAGTCCCATCCGACAAGATCGGGCAATGTGAGCGCTTTTCTTCGAGCCAAGGGGTGCCCACTTCTGACGACGATGCAGGCGAGATCGTCCATCAGCGTTTCTTGCTCAACGTCCTGCCGTTCGCGGTGCTCTGAAAGCCGCCCGACGACAAGATCAATCTCTCCACTGCGGAGTGCGGGGATCAGGACGTCATTGGTTCCCTCGACGATACGCACCACAATACGCGGACGCTGACGGCGGAGCCGCGCAATGGCACCGGGAAGCAGTTCCGCCGAGGCCGACAGAAGCGTGCCAATCGCAATCCGTCCCCCCGTGCCATCGCGGAGATCGGCCAGATGCTCCTCCGCGTGATCGAGCTGCGTGACGATAAATCGTGCATGCTCCGCCAGGGTCTCACCGAATATGGTCGGCGCGACTCCCCGGTTGGTTCGGTCGAAAAGCACTGCCTGGGTAAGAGCCTCGACCTCCTGCAAGGCCTTGGTTACTGCGGATTGTGTCATATTGAGGCGGCGCGCTGCGCGAACCAGATTGCCCTCCTCCAAAATGGCAATGACCATGCGCAGATGGCGTATCGTCAATCGGCTGGCAAGGAGCTTCATTGCGTGCAGCGTCCTGAAAGTGAATTGCTTTGCTATTCGCATAACTCATATCAAGTTCGCAACTATTCATTTGTCAGAATAGCACAGCCACGGGATTCTCGATCCGGGATTTTACACGTCCCACCGCGTTTCGCGGTGCGGACACGAGAACCGGAGCAACCATTGGCACAACTGAACTCAGGTACCGGGCTCCGCCGAGCCGAGATCGCGGGCGCGGGAATTGGCGGACTGACCGCAGCGGCGGCACTTGCACAGCGGGGCTGGCAGGTGACCGTCCATGAACGGGCGCCCGATCTGCGAACCTTTGGTGCGGGGATCTATATCTGGAGCAATGGGCTTCGGGTTCTCAAGGCCATCGGTGCGTATGATGAGGCAACGGCAGGAGCCCATATCGGCCCGCTGTTCGAAACGCGCGATCATGAAAATCGCGTGATGGAAGAGATTCCGATCAATCGCCCAGGTTCGGCGCGCCTTATTACGATCCTGCGTGAGACACTGACGCGCTCCCTCATCAACGTCTGTCGGGAACACGGGGTTGAAATCCGCACCTCGTCGGAGGTGGTGGGCGCGACACCTGAAGGTGAATTGCTGTTGGCCGGCGGCGAGCGCCGCGCGGCCGACTTGGTCGTGGGGGCCGACGGTATCAATTCTGCCGTCCGAGATTCGCTGGGGCTTCTGCTCTACCGCAAGGACCTTGGCTACGGTGCCGTGCGACTACTGGTCGACAGGTCGGATACCGATCTACCCGCAGAGGATAAAGACAAATACATCGAGCATTTTTCCGGCAGCCGACGCATTCTCTATACGCCGGCAAGCGAACGCGACCTTTACATCGCGCTTTGCTGCGCGGCAGACGACGAGGCTGCGCTCCGGGTACCGGCTGATCGAAAACTCTGGCGTACTTCGTTTCCTCACCTCGCTCGTCTCACAGAGCGGTTCGGCGATGCCGGTCGGTGGGATGCGTTCGAAGTGGTGAAACTCAAGAGCTGGAGCAGCGGATCAGCAGCGGTACTGGGAGATGGGGCTCACGCCATGCCACCATATCTCGGTCAGGGCGGCGGTTGTGCGCTGATGAACGCCCTTGGCCTTGCCGTCGCCGTCTCAGAGATCGACGATATTCCGTCCGCCCTTCGGGCGTGGGAAGCGCGCGAACGCCCTCTCACCGAGCACACGCAGGAGCAGTCGGAACGCCAAGGCGACATGAATCTGTGGCCGGATTCGCTGCGTTCCGAGGTGCTGACCATAACGGGTCAATCCCATGAACTGGCAATGCTTCGCCTCCGTACCGCGATGCATGTGCCAACGGGCGCCGCTGAAGCGATCTGACGGCAACCGGCTTCAGTTCTGGCTCAAGAAAACTCTGGAGGAATCCTTTGAAATCAATACGCATCGGCGCCAATCCCCTCACATATGATGACTCCGGTTCAGGGGACGCAATCCTGCTTCTTTCAGGGTGGTGTCAAGATCACAGGCTGTTCAAGCATCTGGCACCTGATCTGGCGCGGACGCACAGGGTTATCCGTCTGGATTGGCGCGGACATGGCGAGGAGAGAAGCCATGACGGCGACTTCACGACCGACGATCTTGCGTCCGATGTCGCCGCATTTGTCGATGAACTCGGTCTGGAGACAGTGGTGCCGGTTTCCACCTCTCATGGAGGGTGGGCCAATATTGAATTGACAGATCGGCTTGGCGCAAAGCGGATTCCGTGTTCCGTCGTGATCGACTGGATCATGGTGACACCGGGCGAGGCCTTCCACACCAGCATTGCAGAAATTCAGGACCCGGAGAAATGGGAAGGCGGGTGCCGGGATCTGTTCAACTACTGGATAGGAGAAACAGACAACCGCGATATTGTCGACCACGTTAATCTGGAGATGGGCGGCTTCGGCTACGATATGTGGGCACGATCCGGGCGCGAAATCGAACGGGCCTACAAGAAGTGGGGCAATCCCATGTGCCGCATGAAGGCGATGGCTGAAACCCGCCCCATCACCCATATTTTCTCCCAACCCTTCGAGCAGGAGTATCTCGCCGCCCAGCAGGAATTCTCAAAGTCCAATCCTTGGTTCCAGCCTGCAAAGTTGCAGGGAAGAACCCATTTTCCGACACTCGAGCAGCCGCGTGCTGTGGCAGATACAATTCGCACGTTCCTGCAATGAGTGTGCTGTCTCAGATTCCTCCGGATGTGCTCAGCGAGCTTCGCGCCGAAGGTGCGCTGCCGCGTGCGACGCTCAATCGTGACTACAATGCGCGGGCATCGGTGACACCCGAGCGCTTCGAAGCTGAAATGTCCCGTTACAGGGCGCTCTCAGAGCCCGCCCGGACGAGACCGGCTGCGGCATTGGATATCGTATATGACGAGACAAGCGGTCAGACGCTGGATGTCTTCGGCGCCGCGGCTCCGGGTGAGCGGCTTAGGCCGGTCTTCGTCTTCATTCATGGTGGTTACTGGCGTGCATTGTCGAAGCTGGATTCGGCCTTCATGGCCAATCCTCTCGCCGACAAGGGCCTGGCAACCGCGACGATCGATTATCGCCTGGCACCCGAGGCCTCGCTTGATGAGATCGTGCGAGAGGTTCGTCAGGCCGTAGCGTTTCTGTGGCGGCGCGGTGCGAATTACGGCATCGACCCGCAGCGTATCTTCATTGGGGGAAGTTCAGCAGGCGGACACTTGACGGGAGCCGTGCTGGCGGGCGGCTGGCACGCAGATGCCAATATTCCCGAGAACGTCATCAAGGGCGCCCTTGCAATCAGCGGCTTGTTTCATCTGGCGCCCATAGCCGCGTCATTCGTGCAGGACTGGATGAGACTCACCGCGCGGCAGGTGAGCGATCTAAGCCCGGCAGAGCATTTGCCCCGCATCGGCTGCCCGCTCATTGTCGCCTATGCGGCAGGAGAGCCCGCGGGCTTTGCCAGACAATCCCGTGTCTATCACGCCCTTTGGGGCGCCGCAGGTCATCCTGGCCGACTGATCGAGGTTCCGCAACGCAATCATTTCGACGTCGTTCTCGACCTGGCAGACCCCGACACGGTTCTTTCGCGGACCCTGATCGAGCTCATGAGGGGCTGAAGACGATGCCGAGCCGAGCCGGACTTTCGCAAGACACCCCTCTTTCCGACCACCTTATGTGCCGTTTCACGGCCTTCCCATTGATTTGAACCGGACCAAAGTTGCCGAGGAAAAAATGTCAAACTATCCCGACCTGCAGCTCTATATCGGTGGCGCCTGGCGCAGGACTTCCGACACTCTTCCCGTGGTGAACCCGGTAGACGAGAGCGTGATCGGCGCCACCCCCGTCGCAACGGAACGGGATCTCGATGATGCGCTGACTGCGGCCGCCGATGGTCTGAAAGTGTGGAGTCGCACCGCGCCTTCGCAACGCGCGCGCATCATTCGCAAAGCCGCCGCACTTATGCGCGAGCGGATAGACGAGATTGCATTCGACATCACCCGGGAGCATGGCAAACCGCTGGCACAGGCCCACCTCGAAGTGATCCGCGGCTGCGAGTTCTTTGAGTGGGACGCGGGAGAAGCTCAGCGCACTTACGGTCGTGTCATCCCAAGTGAACCAGGTACCCGCTATGTGGTGCATCACCAGCCCATCGGCACGGTCGCGGCCTTCTCACCGTGGAATTTTCCCATGAGCCAACCGGCTCGCAAGGTGGCGGGCGCGTTGGCTGCCGGATGTTCCATCATCCTGAAAGCTGCTGAAGAAACGCCGGCGGGTGCGCTTCACATCGCACGCGCATTCCACGATGCGGGCTTGCCCGCAGGTGTGCTCAATCTGGTATTCGGCGTCCCCGCCCGCATCTCTGAGTACCTCATTTCGCGGGATCAGGTAAGGTTGATCGCATTCACGGGATCCACCGCGGTGGGCAAGCACCTTGCCGGACTTGCGGCTCAACACATCAAGCCGGTTCTGATGGAGCTTGGCGGTCATGCTCCGGTGATCGTATGCGATGATACCGACCCGGCTCGTGCAGGTGAGATTTCCGCGATACGCAAGGCCAGGAATGCAGGGCAGGTCTGCACCTCTCCCACGCGTTTCTTCGTGGACGAGAAATCGTTCGACGCATTCTCCGCATCCTTTGTGGAGCGCGCAAAAGCGGTCACGATCGGAAACGGACTCGATGCAAGCACTGAGATGGGCCCCCTTGCCAATCATCGCCGCATCGAAGCGATGGAAGTGCTGGTTGCCGATGCCGTCGCTTCCGGCGCGCGACTGGTTGCGGGCGGAGAGCGCATCGGCAACCGCGGCTACTTCTTTCCCGTGACGGTTTTGACCAATGTCCCGGACAGTGCCCGCATCATGCAGGAAGAGCCATTCGGCCCGCTGGCCGTGATCAACCCTGTGGCGTCCCTCGATGAAGCTATCGAGAAGGCAAACTCGGTTCCCTTTGGCCTGGCTGCATACGCTTTCACCGACTCCGCTGCCAATGTTGACCGCCTCACCGAGGAAATCGAAGCAGGCAACCTGTCCGTCAATACGCTTGAGGCCTCCGTTCCGGAGACGCCCTTCGGGGGCATCAAGGAGAGCGGTTACGGAAGAGAAGGCGGCACTGAGGGGCTTACCCACTACACGGTGGTGAAGAACCTTTCGCATCGCATGAGTGTCTGAAAGGGAAACGGATTTTGCAGGGGGCTGCGTTGCAAACGCATTTCCCGAGAAACAAAAGAGCAGTTCAAAAGGAATGCACTATTGCCATGTCCGTGGCGGCAGTGTTCCCAGAAAAATCTTCAAGGGTTTCTGACCGATGAAATACGACCGAGAATCCGCAAAGCAACATGCCCGCGAAACGATGAAGGGCATCTGGGCGGCGGCGCTGATGCCTTTCACCCCCTCACTGGGCCTCGATGAGAATGGTTTTCAGCGCAACATCGATCACTGGATCGATGATCTCGGCATTGACGGCTTTTTCATTGCGGGGAAGCAGGGCGAGTCCTTCTCCATGTCGGTAGAGGAGCGCAAACGCTGTTTCGATCTGGCGGTCGAGGCCTGCGCCGGGCGTGCCCAGACCATTATGTCATGCTCCGATCAAAACATGGATGTGGTTATCGACCTTGCACGGCATGCCCAGCAATGCGGGGCCGACTATATCGTCGTACATGCCCCCGTGCTCAGCTTTTTCCAGGCCCAGGACGAGACCCTTCTCAACTACTATCGGACGATTGCAGAGAAGGTCGATATCGGCGTTGCCCTTTGGAGCCATCCGGACAGCGGCTATCTGATGAGCCCGGAACTGTGCAACCGGCTCGCCGACATCGAAACCGTTGTTGCGATCAAATACTCCGTGCCGCGCGACATGTACCGGAAGCTGACGCAACTCGCCGGCGATCGGATCATCGTGTCGACCGCATCGGAAGAGGAATGGCTGGACAACATCCTGGAACTCGGTTGGCAGCTCTATCTTTGCTCATCGCCACCCTTTCTGCTCCAGACCAAGAACGACCGGCGGATGCGGGAATATACGGATCTCGCCTTTGCCGGACGCGGCGAGGAAGCCCGCGCGATTCGCGATAGCCTCGACCCAGTGCGGAAGGCTCTGCGAGATACACGCCCCGCCGAAAAGCCGCACGCCCATCAGAAATACTGGCAGGAACTTCTCGGGCAGGCCGGAGGCGCAGTCAGGGCACCCCTTCTCCCATTAACCGATGCGGAGAAATCCCGAACGCGGGCAGCATTTGAAGCAAGCGGACTAAAACCGTGACGCAATGGTACGAAGCAACGGGAGGACGATATGACAGAGAGACAGCTATCGGCATTCAGCTTTTCCAAATGGATCGACGAGCACAAGCACCTGCTTAAGCCACCGGTTGGAAACCAGCAGATCTGGGAAGACGCCGACATGATGGTGACAGTGGTCGGTGGGCCCAACAAACGGACCGATTACCACGACGATCCGGTGGAGGAATTTTTCTACCAGCTCAAGGGCGACATGGTTCTAAAGGTTGTCGACAATGGCGCCTTTTATGACGTTCCCATTCGCGAGGGTGAGATTTTTCTCCTGCCTCCGCATATACGCCATTCCCCGCAACGCCCCCAGGAAGGATCGATCGGTCTGGTGATCGAACCGAAGCGCCAACCCGACCAGGTGGATGCGTTCGAATGGTACTGCTTCGAGTGCAATGAACTCGTGAAACGCGTCGAAGTTTCACTCAAAAGCATCGTTCGCGATCTGCCGCCGATCTATCAAGCCTTCTACGCGGATGAGAAGGCACGCACCTGCCCGAACTGCAATGCCGTGCACCCCGGGAAAGTGCCGCCTGAGGGATGGGTGAAACTGTAGAAAAGCGCTGCGGCAGAAACGTCGGAAACATGAATCAGAAACCCGCCTCGTGAGTGGGTAGTTGAGGGAACGTCATGACAAAAACGAGAAAACTTCTTCTGGCCGCGGCATGGTCATCGGCGATGGTCGCGTTTGGCCACGCGCAGGAGCCGGTGAAGATCGGCATGATCACCACGCTCTCCGGACCGGCCGGATATCTTGGCCAGGATATTCGGGACGGCTTCGCGCTCGCCATCGAGGAGAATGGCGGCACACTCGGAGGCGTGCCGGTAGAACTGCACGTCGAGGACGATGGACTGAAGCCGGGTAATGCAAGACAGATTGCAGAGAAAATGCTGGCCGACGATGTGAAGCTCTTTACCGGGATCGTATTCGCCAATGTGGCATTCGCAACGGTTCCCGAAATTCTCGACAACGATGCGCTTTACGTGGCCGCGAACACAGCCTCTTCCTCATTTGCCGGCGAGGAATGCCACGCGAACTATTTCGTCAGTTCGTGGCAGGACGACAGCCAAGGGGAGAGCGCCGGCGCCCTTGCCCAGTCGCTGGGGTACAAGACAGCTTTTCTTGTCGCCCCCAACTATCAGGCCGGCAAGGAAACCATGGTCGCGTTCAAACGCTTTTTCGAAGGCGAGGTCGTGGGAGAAATCTACACCGGTCTCGACCAGACGGACTTTGCCGCCGAAATGGCGCAGATCCGCGCTGCGGCACCCGACATGGTCTACGAATTCCAGCCCGGCGGACTGGGTATCGCATTTATCCGGCAGTACCAGCAAGCAGGCCTTTCGGAACAGATTCCGCTCGTCGTTCACCCGGCCTCCATGGACCATGTCATCCTTGGTGCGGTCGGTGAGGCCGCCGACGGCTTGCAGGTGACGAGCCACTGGAACGACGACTTTGACAATCCGACGAACGCGTCCTTCATAGAGGCATGGCGCGCCAAGTATGACGACCGCCCTGTCACCTACTATGCGGCACAAGGCTACGATGCCGCATTGATGATTGCCGCAGGCCTGGCTGGTAGCGAAGGTTCCGTCGAAGATATTAAGGCGTTCCGCGAAGCGCTTTTGAGCCAGAAGATCGAGTCGGTCCGCGGGGTTTTCTCGCTTGGCCCCAATCAACACCCGGTTCAAGACTGGTATGCCTTGAAAGCGGTCAAAAACGACACTGGCCAGATGGTCTTGAAGACCGAAGCCAAAGTGCTCAGTGTACATCAGGACGGCTATGCGCAGGATTGCACGTTACAGTCGGCCGACTGATCAACTGTGCCGGGGATCGAGCCAAACGCACGATCCTCATGATCATCGCGGCGTGCATCGCTGGCTTTCGGTGATGCACGCTACCTTCATTCCCTCTCGCTGCAATCGGGCAGGCATATCCTGGCTGATTGTCCGGACGCTTTCGTATCGCTTGCACGAGCGGGATGACAACAACCACCAGGTTCAGGGAGATCAGCGCGGCAGGGCGCTCGGTTGTCTCGCCTCAGAGCATGATGGAAGCGCGCTGAGCGACGTTTGCTGGGCTTCCCAAAGCGGATGGCTCCTTGCAAACGCGCTTTGGCACATTGCTATGCCGCGAGCAAAGCCCGTTCACTATGTCGGATCAGTCCGCGCCGGTCGCCGGCTCTCCGGTCTTTGAACCGATATGCGAAATGATGTTCAAGGCGGTTTTCGCCACGTGCTTCTTCATTGCTTCGCTGGCGCCGTCACCGTCATTGTTCAGGATGCACTCCACGATCTCGCGATGCTCATCCTGCGACTGTACAACACGTTCCTCCGAGAACAAGAACTGGGCGTGGAACATGGAGAGGCGATTGCGGACGTCGAGGGCAATATCCCGCAATGCGTCGTTGTGGCATGCGTCGTAGATCGCCTGATGCAAAGCACGATTGGCCTCTGCATATGCGGTCATGTCATGCTGCTTTATCGCATCCTGCCCACGCGTGTGGATCAATCGGATGTGTTCGCGCTGAACCGTGTCCGCACGCAGCGCGCAGTATCTAGCGCACAAGCCCTCCAGTTCGCTAAGAGCCTCGTAGAGATTGCGCAGTGTTGTGGTTTCTATCTGGGCAACAGCAAAGCCTCGTCTAGGCCGTTGCTCGATCAGTCGCGTCAAAGCCAGTTCGCGCAATGCATCGCGTATGGGGCTGCGCGATACCTGAAACCGGTCTGCCAATGATTGCTCGTCTAGCCGGTCTCCCGGTTTGAGATCCCCCTTGAGAATCTCCTCGGAGAGGGTGTTGGCAATTCGCTGGCTCAGCGTGGTGTTCGTCATCGATTGTAGATCCTTGCCGCGTTCCGAGGCGAGCTTCTTTCCTGATTTGAATCATTTGGCAAACAATAACATTAGGCAATTTGCATTTCTATCTTTTTTGTCGACATTATATCGAAGTTGCACTCTGAAATGGGAGGTATGTGTTGCTCACTCTGTATCATGCATGGGATTCGCTGCAATCGTTCAAGGTCCGCGTTTGCCTGGCGGAACTTGATGTCCCCTGGGAGGATCGTTCGATCTGTCTGACGGAGTTCGAGCACCTTCAGCCGGAGTATCTGCAGTTGAATGCGGACGGTCTGGTGCCCACGCTGATTTGCCAAGGGCAGCCGCTGGGGGAATCTTCGGTTATCAATGCCTTTCTTGATGAGACGTACGGTCGGGGTCGTCTGCATCCGCAGGATGCCATGGCGCGCGCCCGGATGCGCTGGTGGTGTCACTGCGAAGACAGTGTGGTTCATCCGGCGATCCGATCTCCTACGTTCAATCTCTACATCAAACCTCTTCTGTCGAGTCTTTCGGCGGAGGAACTGGAGCGAAAAATCGCGGCACATCCGTTGCCGGAGCGTGCCGGCGCGTTTCGTTCGGCGGTGACGGCCCCATTCGATCGAGCCGCCGTCGTCGCGGCCATTCGGACGCTTCATCGCACGATCGGGCGTATGAATGAAGTTCTGCTGGAGGCGGAATGGCTGGCCGGCGACAGATTCAGTCTCGCCGATGTTGCGATGAGTGCGCTGGTAGATCGGTTGAAGGTGCTGGGGCTTTCGACGCTTTGGCGTGCTCACCCGGCGGCACGCAGATGGGCTGATCAGATGGCGGCCCGGCCTTCCTTTGCCGTCGCGGGTGGAGAGCAGGAGCACAAGGTGACTGCGCTTGTTGAACAGGAATTATGCGCTTCCTTGATCAAAGATGCGTTGCCGCCAGATATGTATGCAAAGATTTATAATTGACGACAAAATCTAAATTATGTACACATACGGAAAATTGAATTGAGGAGGAAGTTCATGCCTACAGTCGCCTTCGGTCGTTATGTAGACAGTGGTCCCGAAAAATCTGCAGTTATTTGCGGAGGGGCGCTTTACGATGCGGCGGAACTGCGAGCCGCCGGCGTGAGTTTGCCGGAAGGCGACTGGTCGAATGGAGAGGTTACAAGTTTTCTGGCTGGGCTGTGTTCCGATGCGCACGACTGGAGTGGGCTTGCGGGTTCCATCCGCGATGCAGCAAGGCGGGCGGATTTGTCCGATCTCAAGGGTAGGGTGAAGCTGTGCGCGCCGTTTCGCCCGCACCGTATTTTCTGCGCCGCTTCAAACTTCGTCGACCATGCGGATGAGATGGGGACTGTTCTCGCCGCCAAGGCGGAGAGCAAGCCCTACATGTTCCTGAAACTGGAGAATTGCGTGATCGGTCCGGGCGAGCCTGTCACGATGCCCGATGGGACCGAACAGCTCGATTGGGAGGTCGAGTTGGCGGCGGTGATCGGCAGGATCGCACGTCACATCTCTGCTGAGGACGCACTAAAGCATGTGGCCGCTTATAGCGTCGTCAACGATGTTACGGCGCGCGACATGAACGTGCGTAGTGATTATCCCTTCAAGTTCGACTGGTTTCAGGGCAAGTGTCACGATGGTTTCGCTCCGTTCGGACCGTGGCTCGTCCCGGCTGCTCAGATCCCCGATCCTCAGAAGGTTCGCCTCCGCCTGTCCGTCAATGGAGAGGTGATGCAGGATGGCACGGCAGAGGAGATGATCTGGAAGGTCAACGAGCAGATTGCCTATCTGTCGACGATCGTTTCACTCCAACCTGGGGATGTTATCGCGACCGGCACCCCTACAGGTGTGGGCATGGGGCGTGGCGTTTTTCTGAAGCGTGGAGATGTCATGACGGCTGCGGTGGCTGAGATCGGGGAGATTAGCAACCCGGTGCAATAAGGGCCCGCAGGTCGGGCAAACTCAGGGAGGAGAAGCGATAATGAGTAAAAAAAGAAACCGGCGCGGTTTGGTTGCACACACCGCCGCAGCAATGTTGCTTGCCGCCACGGTTCACGCGTCGGCCGACGAGCAGATCAGCTTCAATATGGCGTGGTTGCCGCAGGGCAGTGTGGTTGGGCCAATCGTTGCCAAGGAAAAAGGCTGGTTTAACGACGCTGGACTCGATGTCGAACTGTCTCGTGGCTATGGCGGTTCTCGGACTGCGAACGAAGTCGATCAAGGCATGTTCACAATCGGATATGTCGATCCCATCAACGTGGCGCTCAATCGGCAGAACGGCGGTACACTGAGAATGGTCGGCGCGATTAATGGAATCTGGCCGGCTGGCGTCTGCTACGTGAAGCAGGGGCTGGATGATCAGCGCGGGATCGATGATATCATTGGTCTGAAAATGGGCGGCGGTGCAGCCTCTCCGGTGCACAAGATCATGCCGGCCTGGCTGGAGATGAACGGACGCGCGCCGGATGCGATTTCACTGCTTCGGTTGGAGCCCGCCGTGGTTGATGCCTCTTTGCTTGAAGGTCGCATCGATCTGGCGGAATGCTGGCGTGCTTCCAACCGTGCGGTGCTGCAGAAACTCGCCGAAAAGGCAGGCAAGCAAATTGGTTGGATCGAATATTCCGACCATGGTTTGAATGCCTATGGAAGCGGCTTTGCCACAACGGAAGCAGCCATTGCGGAAAAGCCCGGGGCACTGCGCGCATTCTTGGACGCGTCCTACCGCGGATATGAATTTGCCATCGAGAATCCCGAAGACGCCGCGGAGATCATACTCGCAGCCTATCCAAGCCTTGATCCTGAAATAACGCTTCAGCAGGTCCGCGAGGTGGTCTCGTTGCTCGCCCCAAGGGGGAAGCTCGAGCCGGCGTTTGAGGCGGAAAGGATTGGTGGCACCTATGAGTTGATCACCAGTGCTTTCGGCCTGTCGCATGAAGCGGTGACGGCGGATGACCTCTTCACCAACGAATTGGTGGAGTGAACGGTGGTCCGTCCGCTCTGGAGCGCGAACGGACATCTTATTACGCCAGGGAGGTTGATATGGTGAAGCCGAAACCCCGTAAGATGGGGCATCTGGTCCTGCATGTCCGGGACATACGAAAATCCTTTGAGTTCTACACCGAGGTTGTAGGTCTAACGCTTTCCGACTGGATCGAAGACAAGCTTGTTTTCCTACGCTGCGGTTCCGATCATCATGATCTCGCCTTGGTGCAGATCCCACCGGATGCTGGCAATCGCGAAGATATCTACAGCGTCAATCGTCCTGGCCTTGAGCATTTCGCATATGAGCTTGGTTCCCTGGACGAGATCGAGGAAGCCGCGCGTCACATTCAATCGAAAGGCGTTAAGATCGAACGGGGCATAGGTAAGCACGGGCCGGGCGAAAACCTGTTCCTCGTCTTCAAGGATCCCGACAACAACAATGTCGAATTCTATGCCGACATGGTTCAGGTCACGGACGATTCCCCCTACGACCCAAGTGTCTGGAAGGATGACGTTACGGCGTTCGATCAGTGGAAGTTCGAGAAGTTTCTAGTCGATCCCCCCAAGGGCTGGGGTGAAAACTGATGACGGCATGGCTGGAGTTCCCGGGATGAAGCAGTTGCTCTCAAATGCACGTCTTCCAGAGTTGATCTTCTTCGGTCTCATTGCTCTGCTCTGGGAGATGGCGGCGGAATGGTTCGGCATACGGCAATACCTCCTGCCTTCGTTGTCGGCTGTTCTCTTTTCACTGTGGGACAATGCGGGCGAACTCTACCGGCACACCTTGATCACGTTGAACGAAGTGGTGGTCGGCTACCTTTGGGCGGTCGTTGGCGGTCTCGCTTTGGGGTTGGTGATCCATGCCATGCCTCTGGCGCGCCGGACGGTGTATCCGTTGATCGTGCTCTTTCAGGGGCTTCCCAAAGTGGCGTTGGCACCGTTGATGGTGATCTGGTTCGGCTATGGCCTTACCTCGAAGGTCCTCATGGCTTTTCTTTTCGCATTCTTTCCAATCGTGATTGGCATGCTGGGCGGGCTTGAGAGTGTTCCCTCGCATTTGCGCGAGCATTTCGATGCGATTGGCGCTTCCCGATGGATACGCTTCTGGCGCCTCCAGATGCCGGCCGCAATGCCATCCATCGTGGATGCCTGCAAGACGGCCATGCCGCTTGCCGTCATCGGTGCGATCATCGGTGAGTTTGTCGGTGCGGAAGGCGGTTTGGGTTACGTGATCCTGTCGGCAAATGCGTCGGCCCGATCCGATCTTCTGTTCGCCGCGCTCGTGGTGATCTCGATCCTGTCAACGCTTCTCTACCTTGTGGTGGAGTTGTTGGGGCGCAGGGTCTGGTGGCGCGGCATCTAGGCCGCGCTGCCAGTCACATTCCAAGTAAATGAAAAGCCAAAGGAGAACTCAATGGCAAAGCTACGTCACGTCGCCATCCAGGTGAAGGATCATGCGGAAGCAGCTCAGTTTTATGTAGATGCACTTGGCATGGAGATTGTCGGTCAGACCGACTCGCCCCTCGCGTCTGGAACGTATGTCTCCGACGGAACGGTTACCCTCGCGCTGCTTGAATACAAGGCAGACGAGTGGGCTGGCGGCGACAAGGATGCCGTTGCAATCAACCACATCGGCTTTTGGGTAGACGATATCGACGAGCAGAGTGAGATCATCAAGAAGAACGGCGGAACCTTTTTCAAGGAACTGCCACTGGACAAGGATTCACTCTACTACGAGATGAAGTTCCGCGATCCCAATGGAATTATCTTCGATGTGTCCCACAACGGTTGGGTCGGAGCGTCCAAGTGAACGCACAGCCAAACCCGGCGGATGTACAAGCATCCGCTGGGGCCATCAGCATCCGCGATTTATCAAAGACTTTCGGAGCGCTGAAGGTTCTAGACAACGTCAATTGCAGCATCGGCGAAGCGGAGTTCGTATCCATTCTCGGGCCAAGCGGCTGTGGTAAAAGTACGATCCTGCGCATCATAGCGGGCCTCGTGGAACCCGATGAAGGGGCGCAGCTGAACCTTTGGGGAGAGCCGTCCAGTAGGCACAACAAGCAGGTGGGCGTGGTGTTCCAGACCCACAACATGCTGCCCTGGCTGACGGTTGAAAAGAACATCCGCCTGAACTGCGAGGTTCGCGGTGTTCCAGGTGAGGAGATAACACGCCGGGTCGACGAGATACTGCCGGTTCTAAAGCTGGACGGTTTCCGAGACAAATTTCCGCACCAGATCTCCGGGGGCATGAAACAGCGCGCCGCGCTTGGTCAAACCCTGATCTCGCAGCCGAAACTCCTATTGCTTGATGAGCCGTTCGGTGCGCTCGATGCGCTGACGAGAGATCAACTGAACGTTGAACTGCTGCGCCTGTGGCAGAAGATCCGGAAAACTGTCGTCTTGATCACGCACAGCATTTCCGAAGCGATCTTCCTTTCAGATCGTGTTCTCGTCATGTCAGACCGGCCGTCCAAAGTCATCAGCGATGTTCGCATTGATCTTCCACGTCCACGCGACCCGAAAACCACACGTGAGGATCCGAGGTTCGGTCAGTACGTGACACAGCTCAGCACACTCATGGGTGTGAATTAATGACAAACTTGGAGACGGGAAGAATGGATTTCCGACGTTTTCACGGTATGTCGCCAGCTCTGGCGACACCCTTCAATGCGAACCAGGAGCTCGACCTCGACCGTCTGGAAGCGCTGATCGACGAATATCTTTCCTGTGGCGTACATGGAATCTCTGTTGCCGGCAGCCAGGGCGAGTTCTTCTCGCTGGACGAATTGGAGCATATCGCGCTGCTCGAGCGATGCGTTAAAGCCGTCAATGGCAGGGTTCCGGTCGTCGCTGGTTGTGCGCGGAGCAATCTGCGGGAAACACGCCGCACTTTATCGGCGGCAAAGTCGATCGGCGTTGACATGGCGATGCTGATTACACCGTATTTCGCGCAGCCGAACCAAGCGGAACTTGTCAATCATTTCACGGCGTTGGCCGGGGAAACCGAGCTACCCGTACTTCTGTACAACAACCCGCCGCGTACCAGCGTCAATATCACGCCGCAGACCCTTGCCGCCGTCATGGATGGAGCCGCCAATGTCGTTGGCATCAAAGATTCGGCCGGTGACATGACCCAGGCAATCGAATTTCTGGTGGCCTCGGGGAGGCGTGGCATTCTCTTCTCCGGTCGCGATACGCTGACGCTATCCATGCTCGTTAACGGCGGTCATGGTGCCGTGTCGCCCGCCTGCAACGTCTTTCCCCGCTTGCTGGTCCATCTTTACGACACGGCCGTTTCCGGCAACCTTACCGAGGCGCGCCGTATCTCGGACCTCCTGGCGCCGTTACGCGCTGCGTGGGTCCTCGGGTCGTTCCCTGTTGTCATTAAGGAGGCGATGATGATGGTCGGGCGGAGTGCTGGACCGGCACGCGATCCCATCAAGCCGTTGGATCCGCCGGCGCGCGCGAAGCTTCAGTCCGTGATTGACGCGATCATGCCCGAAGAAGAGGCGTTGGCGCCATGAGTTGCGCTGTCGGTCTCTTCGGAGCGTCGAGCCCTTGTGCGAACAATCTGCTGACGCGCATCTTTGTTGATGCGCGGAGTCAGAACGGCTGGTTGGAAACGCCGGTTCTCGATGCTGAATTGCGCCGGATATGGGACCTGACGCGGTGGGCGCCCACATCCGCAAACTGTTGCCCGATGCGGATCAGGTTCGTGAGACCGGGGGCGGCGCAGGAGCGGCTTCTGCAATTCGTTGATGAGGGGAACCTCGCCAAAGTGCGCGCAGCTCCGGTTACAGCCATTCTCGGATACGATCTGGCGTTTCATGAGCATTTCAGCCGTCTGTTTCCCCACCGCCCGACTGTTCGAGAGCGTTTTGTTGGCGAGGAGAATGCTGAGCGCACTCGCATGACCGCGATACGGAATGGCACATTGCAAGCGGGCTTTTTTATGCTGGCGGCACGCGCGATCGGCCTGGATTGTGGTCCTCTTTCAGGGTTCGATCACGAAGGTGTCGACAGGGCGTTCTGGCAGGGAACCCATGTGAGAACGAATTTTCTTTGCAGCCTTGGGCACGGTGATCCATCTTGCCTGTTTCCCCGTCACCCGCGCTTCGATTTCGACGATGTCTGTGAAATCCTCTGATTCCGGTCAGCTCGGCGTCGCGGAGGACGGCGCCCTTTGTCTGTCGCTGGGGCGCATCGGCCTCCAATCGGGCCCGGAACTGGAAGATGTCGTTCTTGTCGTGAAAACATTCGGGCGGCTGAATGCCAGTGGCGACAACGTGGTGCTCATTCCCACGTCATTTGGGGCAACTCATCGCGATTTCGAGTGGATGGTCGGGGCGGAATCCATCTTCGATCCGGCTAGATATTTTATCGTCATCGCCAATCTCTTCGGGAATGGGCTATCGAGCTCGCCAAGCAATTGTGTGGCTTTCGCTGAGGGAAAAAAATTTCCGCTTATCACGGCCTACGATAACGCACTTGCCCAAAAATATGTGCTCGAGCGGGTCTTTCGTGTACGGCGCATCGCCGTGGCGATGGGGTGGTCGATGGGAGGTCAGGTTGCATGGCATCTGGCCGCGCTCTTTCCCGAAGACATTGCCCACCTCATACCTGTCTGCGCTACAGCGCGTACCTCGGCGCACAATCGTGTCTTCCTTGAGGGGGCGAAAGCTCTACTGCAGACAGACTGCGCTTACGATCCCGAAGCTGGCCGGTTCGTACGCCTGCCGGACCGCGTATTGCCTGCGCTTGGGCGGTTTTATGCCGGCTGGGCGCTTTCGCAGGCATTTTATCGTGACGAATGCTGGCGCTCCCTGGGCTATGAGGCACTTGAAGACTTTCTAAGCGGCTACTGGGACAGAGCGTTTGTGGGCAAGGATCCCGACAATCTGCTGGCACATATATCCACATGGGAGGCGGCCGATATTGCTGCAAACGAACGGTATTACGGCAACCTTGACAAGGCAATCGAAGCTGTTCGCGCGCGCGTCTTGTTGATGCCTGCGCGTGCCGATCTCTATTTCCAGGAAGTCGATGTAAAGGCTGAAGGAGCCCTCTTGCGCGATGTGCGCATCGCAATGCTGGAGTCACCTTGGGGGCATAGGGCAGGCAATCCTGTGATGAGCCCTTCTGACCAGGACTTTATTATGCGCCAGGTGCGCGATTTCATCTCATGATGCTCGCCACGACGTATTCTATAGCAGATTGGTGGCTTCTTGGGATAGCAGCTTTCGCTGCCGGCGGTCTCAACGCCGTGGCCGGGGGCGGAAGTTTTCTCACATTTCCAGCTCTGGTCTATGTCGGGGTTCCTCCCATTATTGCGAATGCTACCAGTGCCTTCGCCGTTACGCCGGGATACGTCGGTGGTGCCGTCGGGTTTCAGAAAGAGTTGAAAACACTCGATGCTGGAGCGCTTCTTCGCATGTGTCTAGCCGGCATTGCGGGTGGGATCGTCGGTGGTTTTCTTCTCACCATAACCACGGCTGCCACATTCAATGCGATCGTCCCTGCTTTGCTGTTCCTGGCAACTGCGGTCTTCGCGTTTAGCGAACGTATCGTCGCACTGGTGGAGATAAGTGCTATCCCACCCGCACCGGGAGTTTTCATCGTTTCCGTATACGGCGGGTATTTCAATGGCGGACTGGGAATTGTGCTTCTTGCGCTCTTTGCCCTTTTGGGCATGACCAGTCTGCCGTTGATGAACGGATTGAAGAATCTTCTCTCCCTTATTTTGTCGGCGGCATCGCTTGCGGTTTTTGCCCTTGGAGGTCTCATCGACTGGTCACTTGGAACTTTGATGGCCGTGTTCGCTGCTCTGGGAGGATATGCAGGTGCTCAAGTATCCAGAAGGGTGTCGAAGCTGCTGTTAAGAATGATCGTGGTGGTGACCGGCTTGGCGATGAGTGTCATATTCCTGCTCGCGTGAACACGGGTTTTCGATGTGCCAGGGAACGCGTGCTATGGCGATGTGTTGACCGTCAGCGCCCGTGGCACAGATTTGAGGTTGTGATTTAAGGAGGATTTGGGTCTCGTCGGAGTGACGAAGGAACGCAGATGAGACCCAAATCCTCAAAATCGAAATCACCATCCAAAGTCCCCGTCGAACAGGTGGTGAAAGATATCCGCCGCAAGACGCGCCGCCACTTCTCCGCGAAGGACAAGATCCGGATCGTGCTGGAAGGCCTGCGCCGTGAAGCCCGCGATCTGAAGGAATGTGTCGCCGATCTGACCTTGGAGAACCGGCTGCTTAAAAATGCATGATCGCGAATGGGGACGATGAGGAATGAGGTATCCCGCATCCGAGAAGCTCGAGATCATCCGGATCGCCGAGCAATCCCATCTGCCGGTAAAGCGCACGCTGGAGCTGGCCCTGGAAGTCTCGGGTTGCGACAGCGCGGCAGTGCTACATAAGCCAAAGTTGCTCAGCGACAACGGTCCCAGCTATATCGCGGGCGAACTGGCGGAGTTCATCGAGACGCAGGGCATGAGCCATGTGCGTGGCGCGCCACTACATTACCAAACCCAAGGCAAGATCGAACGGTGGCACCAGACCCTCAAAAACCGCATCCTGTTGGCAAACTACTTCCTGCCGGGCGATCTCGAAGCCTGGATTGAGGCCTTCATACAAGGATGGGGTCTACGACGCGAACGGGTTTAAGATGGTCTGGTTCAAGGACCCTGACGGCAACATCCTCCATCTGAACAGCGCCTGAGCGTTTCAGCCACGTTTGTCAATGGCGGGACAAGACCTGCCACGGGCTGGCGCAAAAGTAAGCCAGCTAGCGCCGCAAGCGTGGAACGTGAGGAGGGCGTAGCCCGACCAGAGTCTCGCGCTCGCGGCGTCGGCGATTTTCGCGAGGGTATCAACCGGCTCTTCGCACGCGGTTTTGGGCGAGACGATAGCTCTCGGGTTCAATTCGAGAATGTTGATGTGGTGGGTGACGCGATCGAGCAGCGCACCGGTCAGACGCTGGGACCCGAACGTGTCCGTCCATTCGTCGAACGGCAGCTTTGCTACTGCTCGCGTATCGAGGCAACGTCCTCGACCGTGACCGCCTTTGCCCGCCCTCCCCAGCGCGCCCGCATCCATGTCGCCAGTTCGGCCGCCGCCCGATCGTCCAGTCTATCGGCAAAGCTCGGCATCGGCTCCATCCGCTCGAGCCCGGGGAAGTCTTGCGCGGGTATTCCATGAAGGACGGCGTGAAGGAAATTGCGCGGGCTCGCCAGCCGTAGCGATATGTTGGTCGCAAGCGGGACGACGACATGCGGAATGCCCTGGCCCTCGACGCCATGGCATCCCGAGCACAGGTTGAGAAAGGTATCGCGGCCCGAAGTTGCCGTCTGCGCGGGAACTTCTACCGGCGCCGGCGCTGGCGTTTCGTCCTCCGAGGTCTCGTCGGTATCGAAGAGATAAGCGACCATTGCGGCCAGATCGTCGTCGCGCATGTACTGGGTGGAGTAGTGCACCACCTCGAACATCTGCCCGGTCATCGCCCCTTGCGCGGACAGACCTGTCTTCATGAAACGGGCAAGAGACGGCGCGTCGAAACCCATCGTTTCAAGCCCGGCCCTGGTGATATCCGGCGCTTCCACACCTTCGAGCACCGCACCCTCGAGATAGGCGCTGCGTTCCATGCCCTGGAGAAGATTGCGCGGCGTGTGGCATTCGCCGCAATGGGCGAGCGCATCGACGATATAATGACCGCGATTCCACTGGTCGGATTTTTCCTCCACTGTCTGAAACGTCTCGTCCGGGTGGTTGAGGAGGTTCCAAAACGTTAGCAACCGGCGGATATTGAAGGGGAAAGCGAGCGCGTTGTCCTTGTTGGCCACCGGCATAGGAGCGCGGGTCATCAGATAGGCATAGACCGCGTCGACGTCCTCCGGTTTCATCTTGCGATAGGAGACGTAAGGCATGGCTGGGTAGAGATGCATGCCGCCCTCACCTACGCCATCGCGGACGGCGCGGTGGAACTCGGCGCGCGTCCAGTCGCCGATGCCATGTTCCTTGTCTGGTGAAATATTGGTTGCATGGATGGTGCCGAAGGGCGTTTCGAACGCCAGGCCGCCGGCCCAGGGCGCGCCGCCTGGCGCGGTGTGGCAGGCGTAGCAATCGGCGGCTTTGGCGACATAGGCGCCGCGTTCGGCGAGCGAGGCCATCTCGCTGTCGGAAAGGGGTTCGTCCACATCGCGCGCAACGACGCTGGTCTGAAACGCGCCGAAGAATATGGCGGACGCGGCCACCGCGCACAAAAAGGCCAGGCCGGCCACACCCAGGAAGACGGAGCGCCAGGTCATGTCCGATCCTCCATCAGCCGATAACCAGACCCGGCGTTCTTAGAACGACATCGCGCACAGCCTCGAAATAGCGAACATAGCCCGTGCAACGGCAGATGTGCCTGTCGAGCGCTTCGGTGATGACATCCTCAAGTTGCTCGCGTGCCACCGGCTCGCGCCGCAGCCGGTCGATCAGCACTGTAGCGCCAATAACGAAGCCGGGGGTGCAATAACCGCATTGAAACGAGAAGTGCTCGATGAATGCCTTCTGTACCGGGGAAAGCATGGCGATGGCTCCTTTTTCGTCGCGCTCGGCGATGCCTTCGACAGTGCGCACATGGCGGCCATCGAACCAGTGTGCGCCGGTGATGCAGGTGCGCCTTTCGTCCAACGTTCCATCCTCATGTTCCACGGCAATGGTGCAGGCATGGCAGATGCCCTGGCCGCAGCCCAGCCGGGCGCCGGTCAGATTCAAATATTCATGCAAGAAGTCCTGCATCATCATGCCCTCGGGCACATCGATCGGCCCAACCGTCTTGCCATTGACGGTGAGCGACAGCGGCTTCGTCGAAAGGCTCATGATAGGGCCTCCAATATCTTCTCCGGCGTTATCGGCAGTTCGTAGAAACGTTTTCCGGTCGCGTGGGCAATGGCGTTGGCGAGCGCCGGCACGACGGCGATCATGACGACCTCGGCGATGCCCTTGGGCGCATCGGTCTCCGACAAAGGTTCGAGAATCTCGGATGTCTGGGTCCACACGGCCACATCCTTCGAGCGCGGAAGCTGGTAGCGGTTCCAGTTCCAGGTTCCGTTGCCCGGCCCGTCCTCGTAGAGTGGGAGGTATTCCTTAAGCGCATGCCCGATGCCCATGGCCAGGCCGCCCTGGAGTTGGCCGGAGACGAGCGGCGGAACGACCTGGCGACCGCATTCCATAATCGAATGATGGGTGAGCAGTTCCACCTTGCCACTCGCCATGTCGACAGCGACCTCGGCCAGCGTGGCCACCGGAGCGTAGTAGGTAACGCCAGCATTGTTGCGCTGGGTCGGTGGGTAGTAGACGGTGGCGCGCTCGACGAAGTGCCAACCGGCGTTGGACATCAGCGCCTTCTGTGCCTCAGGTGCGTTGCGTCCGTACTTGACCGCCAGTGCATCGACGGTGCGGCGTACATGGCCGTAACCGGGGATGTCGAATTCCGCTTCCGTCCACTGCCACCGATTGAAAGTGTGCACCGTGACACCCGTGATGAGCCCCATGTCATGGGCCTCTGCGGCAACTTGTTCAAACGTCAGCGGTGGCATGCCACCTGCGTTGACCATGCCGTCGGCAAGGCGCAGGTCCTCGCGCCGCACATCGTAGGGCGCGAGCGCGCCGCCGCCCGCGCCGCGCGACCAGAGCGCGCGCGCCGCCGGCCAGATGGCGAAGTCGAGCAAGGCGCGAGCCGCCTCCCGGGTGGCATGACCGAGATAATAGACGCTGTTGGTCGCGCTCATGGGGGAAGTGAAGCGCGGTGTCCAGCGCGGATTCTGCTTGCGCCGGTCTTCTTCCTCCTGGCTCAGCGTATAAGGTTCGTCCGTTGTCTCCAGCGGCATCTGTGGCCATCTTGTGACACCGAATTCGGTCTCGTCGGGAACGCGGCCGAGAATATCGCCGACCATGATCGCCTGGGATGTGGTCACGCCCGGTCCCATCTCATGCGCGACGTGACGCAGCGCGATCCGCCCTCGCGGGTCGAACTCCAGTGAGACCACGGCGGCCTCGGCGCCGGTGCCGTAGTCTTTCTGCACATGGCCGTAGCCGACGCCATATTTGCGGCCGGGATTCTGGGCCTCGTAGGCCTTCTTCCTCTCGTGTCGTTCGGCCCAGAGCGGATGCGCCTTCGCCTTGAGCAGGATTTCCTCATTGCGCATCGCGCCGCCGGGCACCGCACCTTGCGTATTCTTCATGCCCGATTTGAAGACATTGGCGAGCCTGAGGTCGATAGCGTCCATGCCGAGAAGCTCGGCCGCCTCATCCACCATCATTTCGGTGGCCGACATGGTCTGCAGGGTGCCATAGCCGCGCGTCGACCCCGCTTCCACAGCGCGCGAGGAAAAGGCCACGGCGGAAAAGTCGCTGCTTGGCAGATAGTAGATCGACTGCGCCGCCGTCGCTCCGACAAAGGCGACCGAGGAAGAAAAGTTGGCGCGCCCGCCGCCATCGCATCGCGAATGCCCGGTCATCGCCTGAAAGGCGCCCGTCTCGCGGTCAATCAGCAGCGTGTTGTCCATCCAGAACGCGTGGCGCTTCAAGCCCATCTGGAATTGTTCGTAGCGGTTGTTGGCTAGTCGCACCGGCCGACCGTCGCCATAAAGGGCGGCCACGACGGCGAAGAAGGGAAAGATCGCGTGATCCTTGGTGCCGTAGCCGACCGTGTAGCCGATCTTGAGGTCGATCGCGTTCAGCGGAAACTTCGACTTCGAGACCAGTTCTGCCGAGACCTCGGCCACTTCGTAGGGTGATTGCGTGGCTACCATCAGATGCAGGGCGCCGCTTTCCCGGTCGTACCAGACGTTGCCATTGTCCGCCTCCATGGCGGACGCATCGATAGACTGAGAAAAGTAGCTGCGCTTCAGGACGAGCGCGTCCTCGCCCGCGTCCTCGATCTGCCGTTCGATCCCAGCCGCCGCAGCCATGCCGCGCGCGCTGGCATCCTTGTCGCCGACGGCAGGCCATTTCACGGTCTCGCCGGAAAAACTGCCGTAGATCACCGCATCCTTCAGCGGCGCATATCGGTCTTCGGCCATCGGCGTGTCGCCGCCGACGCGCACATAGCGCGCGGCCCCGTAGGGAGCGGGCGAATTGTATGGTGTCTGATCGCCATAAAGCACAACACTATCGTTGAAGCGGACGGTCCGCTTAGCGGCGTCAAAACGGGCAAAATCATGGTAAATTAGGATCGCAACGGGCTGACCGAGCAAACGCGGCGTCTGGCCCTTTGGAACCAAGAAGACGTCGCCGAAAAAATCGGGGCTGGGCACAGCAATACCATCGTCCACGAGATCCTCGTGCAGCACCAGGTGATCGGGCTGCAGGTCGTTGCCGAGTACGGCAAGATCGATTCCCTCAAAGCGGCGATCCGCCTTGGTGGCATGGATCATGAAGGCGTGCGACTGCTCCCGTGGCCAGCCCTCCAGATTCTGCGCACGATAGTCGCGGGAGAAGGTCTTTTCGCCGGTTACCTTGGCAATGGCGTCCAGCCGGTATCGCGGTTGGCCGGTCGTATCCAGCCAGTCCGGCCCCGGCCGGAGCGCTGTTTCGACGAGACGGGCCTGCGCCGGTCGGGAAAGAAATGAAACATTGATCGCAATGCCTGCGGCCACGCCTGATCGAAGGAAGTTTCTCCGGTTCATGCGCTGAGCCATAGCCTCCCCCGTAGATCTATAAATAAACACTACGAAAGACAAAGTATCTGAAACCCCATATTATACAACCCGAGAATGGATATGGTGGCACAATGTGGAGGCTGTTCTGTTTGCAGAGCCTAACTCTGGTTAATGTTTCATTCCGATCTCTTGCAGCTGTCTCAAAAGAACTTCTACCAACCGCACTTGAGGTAATTTCGATGGCGTAGGAAAACGGATTACGAGTTGACCTGCCACCACCGACCTTTCGCCGGTTAGACTCAGCCCATACACTTCGAAATCTGATGGTGTTGCCTTCGCCCTTGGGGGGCAGGAGAACCGATCACGATACGCGGGCCTTTAACCCTGCTCGGAGTGTATTCGATGCTTCGGTAGAAATCAGACCGCATTGTCGGAGTAGGCTACCCCTGAATATGCAATGACAAGCTCATTGAACCCGCCGAATTGTGAATACCGGTGAACTTCAGAGCCGATGCCACTCACGGATACCCGTGCGGGAACACCGCTCTCCTGCTAACTTGAACGATCGTCGATCAGTTTGTTTGGCTTGGCGAGAGCTGTTAGGCCGTCCAGATCGGAAAGCTCTATGCGCGTGCCATCGACCTGCACGCCATAGGGCTTCAACGAATTAAAGGCACGAGACAGGTTTTCCGGCGTCATTCCCAGAAGCGAGGCAAGGGTGCGTTTGTCATAGGGTAGCTCAAGTGTCCCGTTTGCGCCCTGGTCCTGGTGATATCGCAGGAGGCGATTGGCCAGCCGCTCTATCGCGCTGCGCAGTTTCAGGTCCTTGTGTTCCTTGACGACGGAGCGGTAGCAATTGGCCAGTTCCACAACAATGGCACGGGCGAAGGCCTCATCCGCCTCGAACGCTGCACGAACATTTTCGGCCGGGATCATCAGCACCTTTGATTTCTGACAGGTCCGCGCCGACATCAGATAGGCTGCATCCTTCAAAACCGCAGCCAGTATGAAAGTGCCGATTGGGTTGACCATTCCCATCGTTGCTTCGCGTCCATTGGACCGGGCGAAGAGTTCGACCCCTCCCTCCGTAACAACATAGAGAAAATCAGCAGGATCGCCTTCGCGGATCAGTTCCAGTTGTGCGGGGAAGGTCTGATGATAGGCAGCCTGCATCAGCGCTTCGAACGCCGTGTCCGACATGCTCCTGAAAAGGCCTAGTGCCCTGATCTCTGGAATGTCCGACGGCCGCATCGAGCCTCCTTGATAATTATCAATCAGCGAATTGATAAATTCCAATTTCGCATTTACAGCGCGCAGGCGTCAAACTTGATGAACGCACGTCAGTTGCCGAAAGATTTCCGGCAGCGACTTATTTCTCATCCTGAGCCCCGGCAGTTTGATCTGCATCAAACTGCCTGAAGGGAATGCCCTCAAACTCGCCCCGTTACAGCCATCAGAGCGGCCCGTCCGCCTGTGAGGAAAGGGCGAACATATGAGTTCCCTCAGAGCGGTCACCTCCCGACAGCAAAACACAATTCTTGGCATGAGCACACTGGCTTTCACGGTGTGCTTTGCCGTGTGGACCATCTTCTCAATTATTGGCGTGCAGATCAAAGCGGACCTTGGCCTGACCGACACGCAGTTCGGTCTGCTTGCCGGCACGCCGATCCTGACCGGCTCCCTGTCCCGTATCTTCCTGGGAATCTGGACGGATCAGTATGGCGGACGCATCGTCTATGTCCTGACGATGCTGGCGGCCGCCGCCGCCACGTTCGCGCTCTCCTACGCCACGACTTACGAGACAATGCTGCTGGCGGCATTGGGCGTCGGTCTTGCGGGCGGCTCGTTTGCCGTTGGCGTGGCCTATGTGTCGAAATGGTATCCGAAGGAAAAGCAGGGCACGGCGCTCGGCATTTTCGGCGCCGGCAATGTGGGTGCGGCGGTCACCAAATTCGTCGCACCCTTCGTCATGGTGGCCTTTGGCTGGACCATGGTTGCCCAGGTCTGGGCCGCCGCTCTGGTCGCCATGGCCATCGTGTTCTGGCTGACCACCGAGGATGACCCGGATCTGAAGGCCAGGCGTGCCGCCGGCGCAAAGGCGCGCGGCACCTTCATGCAGCTTGAACCGCTCAAGAACCTGCAGGTCTGGCGCTTCTCGATCTACTATTTCTTCGTGTTCGGCGGCTTCGTCGCGCTCGCGCTGTGGCTGCCGCGCTATCTGGTCGGCGTCTATGAACTCGACATCAAGACGGCCGGCATGATCGCCGCCTTCTACTCGATCCCGGCCTCCATCTTCCGTGCCTATGGCGGACATCTCTCCGACCGGTATGGCGCGCGCCGCATCATGTACTGGACCTTCGGCGTGGCGCTGGTGACGACCTTCATGCTGTCCTATCCGGACACGGATTACACCATCCACGGCATTCGCGGGCCGATCACCTTCTCGACCAGCCTGAGCCTGGTGCCCTTCATCCTGCTGATCTTCGTGCTGGGCTTCTTCATGTCGCTCGGCAAGGCGGCGGTCTACAAGCACATTCCCGTCTACTATCCGGGTCATGTGGGGTCTGTCGGCGGTCTCGTCGGCATGATCGGCGGCCTTGGCGGTTTCGTCCTGCCGATCACCTTCGGCGTTCTGCTCGACATGACGGGCGTCTGGACAACCTGCTTCATGCTCCTTTTCGGCATCGTCGCGGTGTCGCTCGTCTGGATGCATTTCTCGATCCGTCAGATGGAGAAGACGGCGCTGTCGCGTGAACTCGGCGCGCTGCCCGAACTGCCGGAAATGCAGCCGATCCATGAGAAAGACAAGCATGCCGGCTTGGCCGGCGTGATCGAAGACTGGCGTCCCGACGACGAAACCTTCTGGAACGAGAAGGGCAGGGCCATCGCACGGCGCAATCTCTGGATCTCCATTCCCGCGCTGCTTCTGGCCTTCTCGGTCTGGATGGTCTGGTCGGTGGTGGTGGCCAAGCTGCCTAGCATCGGCTTCGACTACACGACCGATCAGCTGTTCTGGCTGGCGGCTCTGCCGGGGCTTTCGGGCGCAACGCTGCGCATCTTCTACTCCTTCATGGTGCCGATCTTCGGCGGGCGCTTATGGACGACTTTGTCGACCGCCTCGCTCCTGATCCCGGCCTTCGGCATCGGCTATGCGGTGCAGAACCCCGAAACGCCTTACCTCATCTTCCTAGTCCTGGCGCTCCTGTGCGGTCTCGGCGGCGGCAACTTCGCCTCCTCGATGGCCAACATCTCCTACTTCTTCCCGAAGTCGGAGAAGGGCAATGCGCTTGCGCTCAATGCAGGGCTTGGAAATCTCGGCGTCAGCGTCATGCAGTTCCTGGTGCCGGTGGTGATCTCGACAGGCGCATTCGCCTTCGCGGTCGGTGACGGCCAGATGGCCAGCGATGGCTCCATGCTGTGGCTCCAGAATGCGGGCTTCATCTGGGTTCCGTTCCTGATCGTCTCGACCATCGCCGCCTGGCTCGGCATGAACGACATCGCCTCCGCGCGCGCTTCGTTCGCCGAACAGTCGATCATCTTCTCGCGCTTCCACAACTGGGTGATGTGCATTCTCTACACGGGCACGTTTGGCTCCTTCATCGGATATTCAGCCGGTTTCCCGCTCTTGATGAAAACGCAGTTCCCCGAGGTGAACGCACTTTCCTACGCCTTCCTCGGCCCATTGGTCGGCGCGCTCTCGCGGGCAGGCACCGGCTGGGTTTCCGACCGGTATGGCGGCGGACGCGTCACGCTGTGGACCTTTGCGGGCATGATCGTGGCGGTCTGGGGTGTGTTGCAGTTCCTGCCTCTGAACGGCACGGGCGGCAATTTCTGGGGCTTCTTCGCCTGCTTCATGGCCCTGTTCTTCCTGACGGGCGTGGGCAATGCGTCGACCTTCCAGATGATCCCCTCGATCATGCGGCTCGAGATCCCGCGGCTGATGCCTGAGCTCGACAAGGATGCTTCGGTCAGACAGGCCGAGCGCGAGTCGGCGGCCATCATCGCCTTCACCTCGGCCATCGCAGCCTATGGCGCCTTCTTCATCCCGAAGGCCTACGGCTCCTCGATCGCCATGTCCGGCGGGCCCGAAATGGCCCTGTGGGGTTTCCTGATCTTCTACGTGGTCTGCATGGGGCTCACCTACCTCTTCTACACGCGAAAAGGCGGGCTCCTGCATGCCGTTGAGCGGACCGGCAGCGCCCGGCCAGCCAGCACCGTGCCAGCAAGCTGAAAAGGACCAAGCGATGTCACATCTGTTAAACCGTCTCAACTTCCTGGCGCGGAAGAACACGGGAACCTTCTCCGACGGTCACGGCGTCACAACCAATGAAAGCCGTGACTGGGAGGACGCCTACCGCAAGCGCTGGCAGCACGACAAGATCGTGCGCTCCACCCATGGCGTGAACTGCACCGGCTCCTGCTCGTGGAAGATCTACGTGAAGGGCGGGATCGTCACCTGGGAAACGCAGCAGACCGACTATCCCCGCACGCGGCCCGATCTGCCCAACCATGAGCCGCGCGGCTGTTCGCGCGGCGCCAGCTACTCCTGGTACATGTACTCGGCCAACCGGGTGAAATATCCGCTGGTGCGCTCGCGGCTTCTGAAGCTGTGGCGGCGCGAACGCGCCGTGAAAACGCCCGTCGGCGCATGGGCGGCAATCCAGCAGGATCCGGCCAAGCGCGCCGAATACACGAAGGTGCGCGGCCTCGGCGGCTTCGTGCGGGCAGGCTGGGACGAGGTCAACGAGATCATCGCCGCAGCCAATGCCTATACGGCGCGCACCCATGGTCCCGACCGGGTGATCGGCTTCTCGCCGATCCCGGCCATGTCGATGGTCTCCTATGCGGCGGGTTCGCGCTATCTGTCGCTTCTGGGCGGCACCTGCATGTCGTTCTACGACTGGTATTGCGACCTGCCGCCGGCATCTCCCATGACATGGGGCGAGCAGACGGACGTGCCGGAATCGGCCGACTGGTACAATTCCAGCTTCCTCATCCTATGGGGTTCCAACGTGCCCCAGACCCGCACGCCGGACGCACATTTCTACACGGAAGTGCGCTACCGGGGCGCAAAGTCGGTGGTCGTGTCGCCGGATTATTCGGAAGCGGCCAAGTTCTCCGATATCTGGCTGCATCCCAAGCAAGGCACCGACGCGGCGCTCGCCATGGCCATGGGGCACGTCATCCTGCGCGAGTTCCACCTCGACCGGCAGGCGGAGTATTTTGAGGATTACTGCCGCCGCTACACCGACATGCCCATGCTGGTGCGGCTCGTCGAAAAGGACGGGCGTTATGTGCCCGACCGGCTGCTTCGCGCCTCCGATTTCCGGGGCAAGCTCGGCGAGAAGAACAATCCCGAATGGAAGACCGTCGCGATTGACCGCAAGTCGGGCAAGATCGTCGCGCCGGCAGGCTCCGTCGGCTTCCGCTGGGGCGAGAAGGGCAAGTGGAACCTGGAGAGCAAGGACGGCAGGGGCGAGGATGTCGAGCTCGAAATGAGCCTGATCCTCGACGCCGACCGCGATACGGTCGCCAATGTGGCGTTCCCCTATTTCGGCAATCGCGAGCACGATCATTTCGCCGGCACGGATCATGACAGCGTTCTGGAACGCGCCGTGCCCGCCAAGAAGGTCAAGCTCGCTTCCGGCGAGGCGCTGGTTGCAACCGTGTTCGACCTGTTCGTCGCCAATTACGGGCTCGACCGGGGGCTCGGCGACAATAGCTGCGCGAAATCCTATGACGATGACGCGCCCTATACGCCGGCCTGGGCCGAGAAGATAACCGGCGTGCCGCGTGATCACATCGTCACGGTCGCCCGTGAGTTCGCGCTCAATGCCGAAAAGACCAATGGCCGCTCCATGGTCATTCTCGGCGCGGGCCTGAACCACTGGTACCACATGGACATGAACTACCGGGGGATCATCAATCTCCTGGTCATGTGCGGCTGCGTCGGTCAGTCCGGCGGCGGCTGGAGCCATTATGTGGGACAGGAGAAACTGCGCCCGCAGACTGGCTGGCTGCCGCTCGCCTTCGGGCTCGACTGGGGCCGTCCACCCCGGCAGATGAACTCGACCTCCTTCTTCTACGCGCATACGGACCAGTGGCGCTATGAAACGCTCAAGGTGGACGAGATCCTGTCGCCGACCGCGCCGGAAGGCCCGTGGGACGGGACGCTGATCGACTACAACATCCGCGCCGAGCGCATGGGCTGGCTGCCATCGGCCCCGCAGCTGAAGACCAATCCGCTGGACGTTGCCAAGGCAGCGAGCGAGGCTGGTCAGGAGGCGAAGGATTACGTCGCGGCGCAGCTCAAGTCCGGCGATCTGCAGATGTCCTGCGAAGACCCCGACGATCCGGCCAACTGGCCGCGCAACCTCTTCGTCTGGCGCTCAAACCTGCTCGGCTCCTCGGGCAAGGGGCATGAGTATTTTCTGAAACATCTGCTTGGGACGGCGAATGGCGTCATGGGCAAGGATCTGGGCGAAGAAGGGCGGCAGAGGGCGCGCGAGGCCGTCTGGCACGAGACCGCGCCTGAAGGAAAGCTCGACCTCCTGGTCACGCTCGACTTCCGCATGTCGACCACCTGCGTCTATTCCGACATCGTTCTGCCGACGGCCACCTGGTACGAGAAGAACGATCTCAACACGTCCGACATGCATCCCTTCATCCACCCGCTTTCAAGTGCGGCGGACCCGGCCTGGGAGGCGCGCAGCGACTGGGACATCTTCAAGGGCATTGCCAGGAAATTCTCCGAAGTCGCGCCCGAGGTGCTGGGCGTGGAGAAGGACGTGGTTCTGGTCCCCATTCTTCACGACACGCCGGGCGAACTTGCCCAGCCCTTCGAGGTGGAGGACTGGAAGACCGGTAAGGTGGAGCCTGTTCCGGGAAAGACCATGCCGGCAGTCGCCGTGGTCGAGCGCGATTACCCGAACCTCTACAAGCGTTTCACCGCGCTCGGGCCGCTCATGGACAAGCTCGGCAATGGCGGCAAGGGCATTTCGTGGAACACCGAGCACGAAGTGGAGGCCCTTGGCCGTCTCAACGGCGTCGTGACGGAGGAGGGCGCAACGAAGGGGCGTCCGCGCATCGAGAGCGACATCGATGCGACCGAGGTGATCCTCATGCTTGCGCCGGAAACCAATGGCGAGGTGGCCGTGAAGGCCTGGGATGCGCTGTCCCAGAACACGGGCCGCGACCACAGGCATCTGGCACAGCCCAAGGAAGACGAAAAAATCCGCTTCCGCGATGTGGTGGCGCAACCGCGCAAGATTATCTCCTCGCCGACCTGGTCGGGGCTTGAATCGGAGAAGGTCTGCTACAATGCCGGCTACACCAATGTGCATGAGCTGATCCCCTGGCGCACCATCACCGGCCGTCAGCAGCTCTATCAGGACCATTTGTGGATGCGCGCCTTTGGCGAGGCGTTCTGCGTCTACCGGCCGCCCATCGACACCAAGTCGATCAATCCGATGATCGCGGAGAAGTCTAAGGGCAAACCTTCGGTGGTCTTGAACTTCATCACGCCGCACCAGAAATGGGGCATCCACTCCACCTATTCCGACAATCTCCTGATGCTGACGCTCAATCGTGGCGGTCCGGTCGTGTGGATTTCGGAGGAAGACGCGAAGACGGCAGGTCTGGTCGACAATGACTGGGTGGAGGTCTTCAACGTCAACGGCGCGATCGTGGCGCGTGTCGTGGTCTCCCAGCGCATGAAGCAGGGAACGGTCTACATGTATCACGCGCAGGAAAAGATCGTGAACACGCCGGGATCGCAGATCACCGGCCAGCGCGGTGGCATCCACAATTCGGTGACCCGCGCCATCACCAAGCCGACGCACATGATCGGCGGCTACGCGCACCAGGCCTACGGCTTCAACTATTACGGCACCGTCGGCTCCAACCGCGACGAGTTCGTCGTGGTGCACAAGATGGAGGACGTGGACTGGATGGAAGGGCCTTACCGCGAAACCGGTGAAAAGAAGGAGGCGGCAGAATGAAAGTCCGCGCGCAAATCGGCATGGTGCTGAACCTCGACAAGTGCATCGGGTGCCACACCTGCTCCGTCACCTGCAAGAATGTCTGGACGAACCGCGAGGGCGTTGAATACGCCTGGTTCAACAACGTCGAGACCAAGCCCGGCATCGGCTATCCGAAGGACTGGGAAAACCAGAAGCGCTGGAATGGCGGCTGGGTGCGCAGGGCCAATGGCCGCATCGAGCCCAAACAAGGCGCGAAATGGCGCATCCTGGCAAAGCTCTTCGCCAATCCGGACCTGCCGGAGATCGACGACTATTACGAGCCGTTCGACTTCGACTACAGCCACCTTCAGACGGCGAAGGAAAGCCAGACCTCGCCCACTGCCCGCCCGCGTTCACAGATCTCGGGCGAGCGGATGGAAAAGATCGAATGGGGGCCGAACTGGGAGGAAATCCTGGGCGGCGAGTTCGCCAAGCGGTCGAAGGACTACAATTTCGAAGGCGTCGAGAAAGAGATCTACGGCGAGTTCGAAAACACCTTCATGATGTATCTGCCGCGCCTGTGCGAACACTGTCTGAACCCGACCTGCGTGGCCTCGTGCCCGTCGGGCGCCATCTACAAGCGCGAGGATGACGGCATCGTCCTGATCGATCAGGACAAATGCCGTGGCTGGCGCATGTGCGTCTCGGGCTGCCCGTACAAGAAGATCTATTACAACTGGTCTTCGGGCAAATCCGAGAAATGCGTGTTCTGCTATCCGCGCATCGAGGCTGGCCAGCCCACGGTCTGCTCGGAAACCTGCGTCGGGCGCATCCGCTATCTGGGCGTGGTGCTCTACGATGCCGACCGCATCGCCGAGGCCGCATCCGCTCCCAACGAGCAGGACCTCTACGAAGAGCAGCTCAAAGTGTTCCTCGACCCCAATGATCCGGAGGTCATCGCCCGGGCGAAGAAGGACGGCGTTCCGGATGCCTGGCTTGAGGCCGCACGCAAATCGCCGGTCTGGAAAATGGCGATGGAATGGAAGGTGGCGTTCCCGCTTCACCCGGAATATCGCACGCTTCCAATGGTCTGGTATGTGCCGCCGCTCTCGCCACTCCAGTCTGCGGCCGAAGCCGGCAAGATCGGCCTCGACGGCGACATGCCGGACGTGCGCTCGCTGCGCATTCCCGTCCGCTATCTCGCCAATCTTCTGACGGGCGGCAAGGAAGCGCCGGTCGTCTCCGCGCTCGAACGCATGCTCGCCATGCGGACATATATGCGCGCCAGGACGGTCGATGGCGTCATCGACGAGGCCGTTGCCGGCAAGGTCGGCATGAGCAACGAGATGATCGAGGAAATGTACCACGTTATGGCCATTGCCAATTACGAGGACCGCTTCGTCATTCCCACCAGCCATCGTGAAATCTCGGAAGACGCATATGACGTGCGCGGCTCCTGCGGTTTCACCTTCGGCAATGGCTGCTCGGGAGAAGACACGGGCACGGATCTGTTCGGCGGCAAGCGCACCCGCACGGTGCAGACGCCGGTTGGTAAACTTTCGGAGGGCGTGTGATGCAAACCGCACTGAAAATCATTTCCCTGCTTCTGTCCTATCCGAGCGCGGACCTGCAGGCGGCCACGCAGGACGTGAAAGCCTCCATCGCCGGCGCAGACGGGATCACCGGGACCCAGAAGCGCCTGCTGGAGCGGCTGGCCGACGATATCGGCGGGCTCGACCTCTACGACGCACAGGAGCGCTATGTGTTCCTGTTCGACCGCACGCGTTCGCTGTCGCTTCATCTGTTCGAGCATGTCCATGGCGAGAGCCGGGATCGCGGTCAGGCCATGGTCGACCTGCTCGCCATGTATGAGGCGGACGGCCTGTCGATCGACGCCAAGGAGATGCCGGACTATCTGCCGCTCTTCCTCGAATATCTGTCGATCAAGCCGGACGCGGAAGCAGCCGAACTCCTCGGCCAGACGGGCCATATCCTGAAAGTCCTGCGCGAGCGACTGAAGAAGCGCCAGTCGGTCTATGCCAATGCATTCGCGGTTCTTGAGGCGCTCGCCTCGGGGGAAGCGGACCCGAAACTGGTGCGTGAGCTCCTGGAGACGCCCGAAGACGATCCGGCCGATCTCGAAGCGCTCGACCGTATCTGGGAGGAGGAGGCCGTAACGTTTGCCGGCAATGCCGGTGAGAAAGCCTGCGGTCCCGACCGTCTGCAACGCCAGATGCGCGCCCATCAACGCCGGCCGGACGCTCCTGCGCCGGCATCCAATCTCTGAGTGGAGGCCGTCATGTCAGGCTATATCAACACACTCCTGTTCGGGATCTATCCCTATATCGCGCTGGTCGTGCTCATTCTGGGCACCGCCATTCGCTACGACCGCGAGCAGTATGGCTGGCGTTCGGGCTCGTCTCAGCTCCTCAGGCGGCGGCAGCTCATCTGGGGATCGGTGTTTTTCCATGTGGGCGTTCTGGTGATCTTTTTCGGCCATCTGGTCGGTCTGCTCACCCCCATCGCCATATTCGATGCACTCGGCATCAGCCATGGGGCAAAGCAGCTTCTGGCCATCGTCGCCGGTGGCGTGGCGGGCGTGATGGCGATCATCGGCGCAAGCCTGCTCGTCCATCGCCGTCTGTTCGATGCGCGGGTGCGGGCGAACTCCAGCACCACCGACACGCTGATCATCATCCTGTTGTGGATCCAGCTGGCGCTGGGCCTCATGACCATCCCGGTGTCGATGCAGCATCTCGACGGCGAGGAGATGGTGAAGTTCATGTCCTGGGCGCAGGGCATCTTCACCTTCAACTTTGAGGCTTCCAGCCACATTCTGGAAGTATCGTTCATTTTCAAGGCGCACCTCTTCCTTGGCCTGACGATCCTCCTCCTGTTCCCGTTCACCCGCCTCGTGCACATGCTGAGCGTGCCGCTCGGCTTCTTCTGGCGGCCCGGCTACCAGGTCGTGCGCGAACGCAATCACCGGGCGCAGCCAACGCGCCTTCCGGCAGCGGAGTAGAACCATGGCGACGATCTACAAGAACCCCAAACTCGATCATCCGGCGGCGGCTCCGTCGCCGGACGGGCAGGGCTACACCACCTATCAGGAGCCCGACACGCGGGTTCCGCCCAAGCCCCTGCCGCTCTTCCGCGCCATCACGGTCGATGGCGTGCCGGTGCCCGAAGACGAGATACTGCGGGAGGCGCAGAACCATCCGGCAGACAATCCCGGAAAGGCGCTGCGCGCCGCTGCCGAAGCGCTGGTGATCCGTCAGCTCCTTCTGGGCGAAGCGACAAGGCGCGGGCTTGCGGGCGAGGGCGAACGCGACGAGAAGGGCCGGACCACCTCGGCCGACGATGCGGCCATCCATGCGCTGCTGGAGGCTGAACTCGACGTGCCCCGCGCCGGCGCGGAGGAGTGCCGGCGCTACTATGAGAACAACCGGCAGCGCTTCATGAGCGAGCCGCTGTTTGAAGCCCGCCACATCCTGATCGCCGCGCCTGAAAGCGACGATGAAAAACGCATCGCGGCGCATCGCCTCGCGCAGGAACTGTGCAATGCGCTGGCCTCCGATCCGTCGGCCTTTGCCGCGCTCGCCGCGATGCACTCGGCCTGCCCATCGGGCAGTCAGGGCGGCAATCTCGGGCAGCTTTCGCCCGGCAGCACCGTGCCCGAATTCGAGAAGGCGCTGGAGGGCATGACGGCAGGCGAGATCGCGCCGGGGCCGGTCGCCTCGCGCTTTGGCTATCACGTCATCGCGCTCGACCGTGTGGTTCCGGCGCGTGAACTTCCATTCGAACTCGTCGAGGACAGAATCGCCGCCTGGCTGGAAGCCCAGTCATGGTCGCGTGCTTCCGCGCAATACATCGCGATCCTCGCCGGAAAGGCGGATATTTCCGGCATTGAGATCGGCGCGGCGGACAGTCCTCTCATGCAGTAGCGGGGATGTCATGGAACATTTGGAGGAGAAACGCAGGCTGATGGTGGAGGCGCTGGAGGAGCGCCCGCCGGAGGCGCTGCTCAGCGAGCCGCTCGATTACATCTTTGCCGATCATTTTCGGCAGCGAATGCTCTGCAACCTGCTCGACGCGATGGTCTTGGATGGAGCGCGTGATGCGGTGCTTTCCGGGCAAATTCTGATGTTCATGCGCCTCGACTTCGGCCTTCATGTTCTGGACGAGGAGGAGGACCTCTTTCCGCTGCTTCTGAAACGGGCCTTGCCTGAAGATCGTATGGAAGACGTGATCCACGAGCTATGTGCCGAACATTCGTCTGACCGGCTTGATGCGGACGAGCTGTGTCGTGTGCTTGAAGTCCCCGAAAGCCGCGGGGGGCGATGGAAGAGGCTGTTCACACGCTTCGCCGCAAATGAGCGGCGTCATCTGATCGTTGAAAACGCCATCGTCATGCCGATGGCGCGGATTCGACTGCAACCCGGCGATCTGACGTTGATCGGTCAGCGCATGGCCGAGCGGCGTGGGATTGTTCATGCGCGTGACCCGCAATGATCATGCAACAAAAAACTGTTGGTAAAGCACATGGCTGAGGCAGCACTGTTCCTTTCCTGTCCCTGCGAAAACCCTGACGGCGGGATGCTGGGTGTCGAGGACGCTCTGGTGCGTCTATGCAACCTCGTCTCACCTCTCCATGGAACCGAGACAGTGAAGCTGTCACGGGGTGCAGGGCGCGTCGTCGCCAACGCGCTCCGTGCCAGGCCGATGGCGTGGCCGTGATTAAAGCGACGGTCGTAGATGTGGAAGCGGGAGAAGAACTCGACTTCCTTCCATTCATGCAAGGAGTTCTGGAATGACAAACACAATGCCTCCCATCGCGGCAATCCGCTTTGGCGGTGGAGTTGCCGTTGATGCCCTCCTCGCCGAGGCGGCCTTTCGGTTGCAGGCCAACGGGATCGTGGTCGAAGGGTTCGTCCAGCTTGAACGCGATCTTTCTGAAAACTGCTGCGCAGCGATGCATCTGGAGGGGATTCGGGATGGTTCCGTGTGGCTCATCTCGCAGGATCTCGGGAAAGGGTCTTCCGGGTGCAGGCTCGATCCACAGGCTTTGGCTGAACTGTGTGGACCGCTGTTGCGACGTGTGCGGGAGAAGCCGGATCTTCTGATCCTCAACCGTTTTGGCAAAGGGGAAATGCTCGGAGGCGGTTTTCGTGCAGCCATCGAAGCGGCGTTCATACTGGGCATTCCCGTGCTGGTCGCCGTTCGGGACGAGTATGCGGAAGCATGGCAGGCGTTCACCGATGGCTGCCACGTTGAACTGGAGCCCAGATCAGCGGCCATTGATGCCTGGCTTTGCGAGCATGTTCATCGCAGGGAGGCGCGCGATGCGGCCTGACGCTAATCCGCGCCCAACGGAGGGTACCAGAATCGTTGCGCTGGTGATTTCGGATCGCGCGAGCCGCGGCGAATACGCCGATCTGGGCGGGCCGGCCATTTCCGCGTGGTTGTCGCAGACCGTTACCACAGCGTTTGATCTGGAGGTCCGGGTCGTTGCCGACGGGCGGAACCTTGTCGCCGCAGAATTGAAGAGACTGTGCGATGAGGAGAATGTCGCGCTCGTTCTGACGACCGGTGGAACCGGTCCTGCGCCGCGCGACGAAACACCCGAAGCTATGGAAGATATCCTCGAAAAGGAGTTGCCGGGTTTCGGCGAACTCATGCGCCGGCGCAGTCTGGAGGAGGTTCCCACGGCTATCCTCTCGCGCCAGACTGCGGGAATCCGCGGACGAACGCTCATCGTCAACCTTCCGGGAAATCCTGCCGCGATCAGAACCTGCCTAGACGCTGTCTTTCCCGCGATTCCCTATTGCCTGGACCTGATAGGCGCATCGGCGCTCCCCACCAACGTGGATGGTGTCCATTTGCCAGCTTGTCTACGAGGACGACCCGGATTGCATGTCGCTTCTGACCGCCGATGAGAGCTTCTTCCTGCGGGTTACCGGTACTCAGACCCAGTCGGAAAGCTACCTCACCCGTGCGGCATTGTCTCACGCATGGATTTTCGCTCCGAGAAGGAGCCGAACCAGTTGGCGAGTGCCCCCCGCCCGCGGCGCCAGTCCTTGTCAGGGAAACGAAAATCGAGATAGCCGAGCGCGCACGCCGCGGCGATCGACCCGGTGTTGACCGGACCGGACAGTAGCGGCATCCACTGTTCGCAAAGCGCATCAAGGCCGCTGTCGACTTTCTCTATCTGGCCCTCATACCAGGCGGTCCATAGCAGTTCTTTCGGCCGCATCACGGTTTCGTAACGCGCCAGAAGTGCTGCATCGAGGATTGAATCCGCGAGTGCCTCGACGGTCAGCACTGCAAAACGCTCGCCGCCGCTTGCCGGTAACAGCCGGGGCTCCTCGGTTTGGGCATCGATATAGGCGCATATTACACGGCTGTCGTATAGCGCGCGCCCGTCTTCCAGAAGGAGAGTAGGGACCTTGCCGGAAGGGTTGCGCGCGACAATAGTCTTGTCGCGTTTGACGGGACTGGCTGCGGACGGGAGGAGTTCGATCCGGTCAGCCAGGCCTTTCTCATGGGCCGTGACCATGACTTTGCGCACATAGGGTGAAGCTGCGGAGAAAAACAATTGCATGACAGACTCCTGTCGGGCTGACGGAAGGAAATTCAGCGTTCCGCCTTCCTGTCCTGAAAGGCATGGCGAAGCGCGGCGGTAGGATCGGCCTCAAGCCGGTCTGCGAGAAGCTGGCCGGCGTAGATGACGTGTTCACTCATGAGATTTTGTGCGCGCACGCCATCTCCGTCGGCAAGCGCCTTCGCTATACGATGGTGATCGTCGTGAGAGCGGTGAATGACGCCGAAATCGTCCCACAGAATAACGCGATCCGAGACCAGCGGTACGTTGTGAGACTGATGTACGAAGCGGCCAATCCAGCGGTTGCCGGCAGCATTGATGATCGTTTCGTGGAACTCGACGTTCATCCGGCGATACGCTGGAAGCTGACTTATATCGAGAACGCGATTGGATAAAATCCGATCACCCTCTTCCACCAGTGCCATCAGGCGATCACGGTCCGAGCGGCTCATCCCGGATTCGGCAGCGAGCCGGCAGGCCAGACCCTCCAGATTGGCCCGTACGGTGAAAGCCTCGCGGATGTCAGTCACAAGAAAGCGGCGGATGCGGTACCCGCGGTTGGGTTCGTAGTCGATAAGTCCGTCCTGCGCCAGGCGAGCGAGGGCGGTGCGCAGGGGCGTCCGCGAGACGCCCAGGGTTTCGGCCAGCTGATCCTGGTGCAGGCGATCTCCAGGCATGAAATGCCCTTCAAGAATCATCTCGCGGATGGATGTGGCGGCAAGATCGGCGCTCGTTACATCGGGGGTGCTGTTGGGGAGCGAGTTGTGATCGGTCATGGCTGCAAGATGGCTGACTTCCTCAGCAGAGGCAAGCGCAAAACCAAAAGAATGTATCCAAAAATGCGATAATACTGCGTATATGGCTTGACTGTCCGATAAAATGTATCCATTCATGCTGATGAGAGGACAAGGGAGGAGTTTGATGGCGCTTTTGGCGTTCGTCACTGGCGCGGCCGGCGGGATCGGTAACGCTGTCGCAACAAGACTGGCGAAGGACGGCTTTCATGTGGCTGCCTCGGATCTTGACGCGGAGCGCGCTGAACAGCTTGCTGCCACGCTGCCCGGCGCGGGGCATGTGGGCCTTGCGCTTGATGTCAGCGACGAAAATGCCGTCGTCGACTGCCTTGCCCGGGTCGAGCGGGAGATAGCGCCGGTCAACGTGATGGTGGCGGCGGCCGGCCTGCTGATCCTCGATGAAAACGGCCAGCGCCGACCAATCATTGAAACCGCAGTCGACGAATGGGAGCGTACTCAGCGCGTTAACAGCACAGGCACGTTCCTGCTGATCCGGGAGTATCTGCGCCATCGGGCAAGCGCACCACTCCCCCACGCCCGTTTCATAGCTTTCTCCTCTGTGGCTGCGCAGCTCGGTGGCTACCGCTCGAGTTCCGCATATATTGCCAGCAAGAGCGCAGTGCTCGGTCTCGTCAAGGCGGCCGCGCGTGAGGCTGCGCCGATCGGCGTGACAGTCAACGCCGTGGCACCGGGTCTGATCGACGCGCCGATGCTGCGTCTGTCGCTCGATCCCTCCGATGACGGCGAGATCGCCCGCTCGATCCCACTGAACCGGATCGGCACACCTGACGATGTCGCCGGCGCAGTGGCCTTTCTGGCAGGCCCCGACAGTGCGTATCTCACCGGCGCAACCATCGACATCAACGGCGGCTATCGGATGCAATGATGCTGGAAACGCTCATCAACAGGCTGAGCGCGCTGCTGGCGGCGCTGGCCTCGCTAGCCCTGGCCCTGATGATGTTGCATGTCACCGCCGACGTGATCGGCAAGTATGTCTTCAACGCGCCCATCCCCGGTACCGCCGAGGTGGTTGCAAGCTACTATATGATTTCCGTTGTCTTCCTGCCTCTCGCCTGGCTCGAGGTGAAGAACGGTCCCATCGTTGTGGAGCTTTTTTACGAGATGGGCTCGCCGCGAACCAAAAGGGGGATGGTGATGCTGGGAACCATCCTGTCGCTGGTCTTCTACGGAGCGATTGCCTGGCTTTCCTGGGGACCTGCAGTGCATGCCTGGCGGATCGGCGAAATTGTCGAAGGCGCCTGGAAGGTCACTATCTGGCCGACGAAGTTCTTCTTGCCGCTGGGGCTCGGCCTTGCGTGCCTGGCGCTGATCGTGCGTCTCGGCCAGATCGTCACCGGGCGCTGTACGGTAAAGGACGACACTCATCCCCAGCACGCAGATCCCGTTTGAGGCCACGTCATGGATCGTCTCGATATCGGTTTTATCGGCATCGTTCTCACCCTGATCCTGATCGGCGTTCGCGTTCCTATCGGCGTTGCGATGGGTGGGGTGGCGATTGCCGGCATCTACGTCATGCTCGGCATCATGCCAGCCATCGGCATCGCCAAGGCGGTTCCTTATGAGCTGGTCGGCGACTGGAATCTCTCGGCGGTGCCCATGTTTCTGCTGATGGGGTATGTGGCCTCGGGAGCCGGCCTCACAACGGGCCTTTATGCTGCGGCGCGTGTATTTCTGAACCGCGTTCCCGGAGGTCTAGCCTCGGCGACAGTCGCTTCCAGCGCACTGTTCGCTTCGGCCAGTGGATCGAGTGTGGCGACCGCTGCAGCCTTCTCGCGCATCGCTATTCCGGAAATGCTGAAAGCCGGTTACGCCCCATCCCTGGCAGCTGGTTCTGTCGCCGCAGCCGGTACACTGGGTTCCCTCATTCCGCCGAGCGTCCTGCTGATCGTTTTCGGGCTCATGATGGATGTTTCGATCAGCGCCCTTTTCATCGCCGGCCTGATCCCCGGGCTGTTGTCGGGCGGCATGTTCATCGCCATGATCACGGTTCGCACCCTGTTCAATCCGAAGCTCGCGCCGCGTCTCAGCGAGACGTATTCGCAGCGCGAGAAGTTAGCGCTCCTCAGAGAGGTCTGGCCGCTCCCGGTGTTGATAGCCGGCGTTCTGGGCGGCATTTTCTCAGGTATCTTCACGGCGACCGAGGCCGGCGCGATCGGTGCTTTCCTTGCCTGTCTCATCGCCGCTGCCCGCCGCAAGCTGACACCCCGGGTCATGCGCCGCGCTCTGATAGACACTGCACTCGGCACGGCGGCGATCTTCATTATCGTTGTCGGAGCTGCGCTGTTTGCCCGCTTTATTGCCCTGTCAACCGTACCGGTGTGGGTAACCGGCCAACTCGAAGGCTATAGCACCATCTGGGTCATTCTGCTGATTGGTGCGCTTTACCTGGTACTCGGCTGTTTCCTTGAGAGCATCTCGATCATGCTGCTGACACTGCCGGTGCTGGCGCCGCTGCTCGGTGTGCTCGGCATAGACCTGATCTGGTTCGGTATTCTCACGGTCAAACTCCTGGAGATCGGCCTGGTAACCCCGCCCGTCGGCATGAATGTTTATGTGATCCGCTCAAGCCTTGGCAGCACCATATCGCTCGGCACGATCTTTGCCGGCGTCTCATGGTTCATCCTGGCCGACCTGATCACCCTTGCCCTGCTGATCGCCTTCCCGGCCATCAGCCTGTGGCTGCCCGCTTTGATGGCGAACTGAGCCCACTGGCCAATCGCCAAACGCAAAGGCGCTCGTGAACAGGCGCCTGAAACTGGGAGAGAGAGAATGAAGAAACTGCTTGTTCTGACGGCCCTTTCGGGTGGCCTCCTGATCTCCACTGCCGTCGCCGATACTTATCAGGCGACCAATTGGATGACGCCGGTCCACATCCTCAACGAGGAAACCTATCAGAAGTTTTCAACCGAGGTGAAGGACGCCACGGGTGGCGACATCTCCTTCGAAGTTTACTCGGGCGGGTCGCTGGTGCCTGCCAAAGCCACTATGCAGGCAGTGCGCGACGGGGTGGCGTCGCTCGGTATTGTCTATCCCGGCTATACACCATCGGAACTGCCGCTCAACAATGTGCTCAACGATCTGGTGTTTGTCTCCGACGACGACATAGCCTCGGCCTTTGCCTACACCGAAATGGGCATGACCAATGACCGCATCATCGACGAATGGAAAAAGAACGGGGGCATTTTCGCCGGCGGTTATTCGACACCGGTCTACAATTTCGTCTGTGTCAAGCCGATCCGTGTGCTTGACGACGCCAAGGGCCTCAAAATCCGCACCGCCGGCGGCGCGCAGACCGCCTGGGTGGAGGCGATCGGCGGAGTGCCGGTCTCAGTGCCTATCGGCGATGTCTATTCCGGCCTGAGCCGCGGCTCGATCGACTGCACCATGTCCGACCCGACCAATCTCGACAAAGGCAACAAGTTCTGGGAGGTGGCGAAGTCTGTTACCCGCTTGCCCATGGGGGTCGTTATGGGTGCCAACTACGTGCTCAACCCGTCCTTCTGGCAAGGGCTGTCGCCTGAGCAGCGTCGCGTCCTGCTCGACAATATGGCCATGGGCAACGCCCGCGCCCAGGTCGCCTATCACGTCGGTGTCAACGCTGCGCTTGAAGGATCCCGAGAACGCGGTCTGGAAATCATCGAGCCTGGAGAAGACCTGACGGCCAAGCTGGTTGGCTTCCAGAACGGCTTCGTGGAGGGGCTGGCGCAGAAATCTGTAACCGACCGGGGCGTTGAGGACCCGAGCGATCTCATCGCCGAGTTCCAGATGCTGCAGGAGAAATGGAAGGGCCTGCTGGAAGGCGTTGACCGGACGGATTCCGAGGCGATTGCCAAGGTGCTGCAGGACAATCTCTATGCGAAAATCGACGAGAACACCTTCGGCATGAACTGAACGAGACCGGGCGGGTGGACCAGCCTTCGCCCGCCGTCCTTCTCCCCCGCATCGCACAACGGACCCATTCCATGTCTGACGATCCCATTGCCATTGTGACCGGTGGCGGCGCCGGTATCGGCGCAGCCATATGCTCGGTGCTTGCCAAAGAGGGCTACAGCGTGGCTGTCGCGGACCTGAACGGCGGCAAAGCTGAAGAGACGGCCCGCGGCATTGTAGAGGCTGGCGGCAAGGCGCACGCCGTGGCGCTCGACATCACCGACTCACGGGCGGTTGACCGGCTGGTTGTGGAGGTGGGTGCTGCGCGCCTGCTGGTCAACAATGCCGGCCTCTTCGAGGTGAAACCTTTCTTCGACCTCGAGCCCGGTGATTTCCGGCGCATATACGATGTCAATCTGGTGGCTCTGTTCGACCTGTCGAGAAAGGCCGCGCAGCACATGCAGCCGGGCAGCGCCATCGTCAACATCGCCTCGCGCGCTATGCTCGGCGCACGCCACTACGCCCACTACGTGGCTTCCAAGGCGGCGGTTGCCGGACTCACCCGCGCCATGGCGCTGGAGCTCGCCGAGCGGCAGATCCGCGTCAACGCGGTCGCGCCGGGCGTCATTGAGACGACCATGCTGAAGGCGCGCTCGGACACGGATCTGGACAGCTTGCGCGCACTCCAGCCCATGGGGCGGCTCGGTGCTCCGCAAGATATCGCACACGCGGTGGCTTTTCTTGGCTCACTCAAGGCGGAATTCATCACCGGGCAAGTGCTGCTCGTCGACGGCGGACGCTCGCTGGGCGGCGCGACCGGACTTTGAGGAGATCAATCATGAACACCAGCCGCTTTGCCGGCAAAACCGCCATCGTTACCGGTGCCGGCTCGGGTATCGGCTTCGCCATCGCAGAGCTCATGAGTAGTCAGGGCGCCCAGGTGCTGGCCGTCGACCGCGACACAGCGGGCCTGGCCCGACTTGGTGCAGACATCGACACGGTGACGGCGGATGTTACAGATCCCGCGTTGCCCGACACGTTGCGGCAAAGGCTGGAGGGGCGTCCGCTGTCGATCCTTGTGAACAATGCCGGCATCGGTGGCGGCGGGCGGGCCGACGAGACCGGCGAGGAGGATTTTCGCCGCTATTTCGAGATCAACGTGCTGGCCCTGTTTTCGCTGAGCAAATTCGCTGTTTCGGCAATGCGTCAGAGCGGCGGTGGGACCATCGTCAATATCGCTTCCATCTATGCAATCGTTGGCGCCACCGGCAGTGCCGGCTATTCCACCAGCAAGGCGGCGGTCGATGGCCTGACGCGTCAGATGGCGACCGATTTCGGCCCGGAAAACATCCGTGTCAACGCTGTCGCGCCCGGTCTGATCGAAACGCCGCTTACGGCGGAGCGCATTCGGAGGGAAGCCTGGCGAAGGCATATTTTCGTCGAGCAGGCGCCGCTGCGTCGGGTCGGGCTGCCGGGCGATGTCGCCCAGGCAGTCGCCTTTCTCGCCAGTGACGAGGCCGCCTTCATCACTGGCGCAACACTGCGTGTCGACGGCGGCTGGGCTGTCGGGCGCTATCCGCGCCAGGGAGACGCTGCATGAGCGGTAACCGGGCAGCGTCCGGAGCGGTGTTTGCAGAGGGCTATGACCTGATTGTTGTCGGCTCCGGTGCGGCCGGCATGGCAGCCGCCATCACCGCACGGCTCGGTGGGCTGGACGTCGCCATCGTCGAGAAGTCGTCGCACTATGGCGGTTCGACGGCCGTGTCTGGCGGCGCTATCTGGATTCCCGACAATCCGAAAATGCGTGACGCGGGCATGACCGACAGCAAAGAGGCCGCCTTCGCCTATCTGGCCTCGGAAACCGGGAATCGCATGAATGCCGAGCTGGTCCACGCCTTCCTCGATGCCGGTCCGGAGATGGTGCGCTTCTTCGAGGAGAATACCGCTCTGCAGTTCGAGCACCGCGCATATTCGCCGGACTATCATTCGGATCTGCCGGGGGCTGCGCTTGGCGGACGCGTGATTGATGCACGCGATTATGACGGGCGTCGGCTGGGAGCCCATCTCGACAGGCTGCGTCCACCGATCGGCGATTTCACGGTTTTTGGCGGCATGATGCTCAACCGCATCGATATAGGCCATTTCCTCAAGATGACCCGTTCGGTGAAATCGGCGCTCTACGCGCTGCGCCTTCTCGCGCGTCACGCGCGCGACCGTCTTTCCTACAAGCGTGGCACCCGGCTGGTGCTCGGCCAGGCTCTTGCAGGGCGCCTTGCCGAAACGGTGATCGAACTGGGTATCCCGGTGCATCTCGAGACTGCGCTCGTCAGTCTCGTGCACGACGGTGATGCCGTGCAGGGCGTGCGTGTTGCCCACCAGGGGGAAGAGCGCATAATCAGCGCGCGCGGCGGTGTCGTTCTCGCCACCGGCGGCTTTCCGCAGAATATCCGCAAAAGGCGGGGGATCATGCCGCATGTAAGCGCCGGGGCACCCCACTATTCCATGTCTCCCGAGGCCAGCACTGGCGACGCCATCGATGCCGCGCTCGGCGTCGGCGCGGCGCTGGTCGAGACCAATAGCAACGCCGCCTTCTGGGCGCCGGTCTCCCTGTTGCCGGGAGACGGGTGCGCGCGGCCATTCCCGCATCTCTTCCTTGATCGCGCAAAGCCCGGCGTGATCGCCGTCGGCCAGGACGGCAGACGGTTCGCCAACGAGGCGCTATCCTATCACGATTTCGTCCAGGCGATGATCGCCACCGGCCACCATTCGGTCTGGCTTGTCTGCGATCACCGGGCGCTCCGGCGCTACGGTTTCGGTGCTGTGCGGCCGTTCCCCGCGCCCATTGGTTCGCACCTGCGCTCAGGATATCTCAAGCGCGGGCGCACACTCGCCGAGCTCGCGCAGCGAATTGGCGCACCGCCGGCGGTCCTGACCGAGACCGTCGAGACTTTCAACGCCGCCGCTGGAGCGGGCTCTGACCCCGCCTTCGGCAAGGGCTCGACCGAATACCAGACCTATCTGGGCGATCCCGAGAACCACCCCAATCCATGCTTGCGTCCGCTCGACACCGCCCCCTATTACGCCATTGAACTGTTCGCCGGCGACATCGGAACGAGCACCGGCCTGTCGACGAATGCCCATGGGCAGGTGCTGGATGGAAATGCGGTGCCCATCGCCGGTCTCTATGCCTGCGGCAACGACATGAACTCAATCATGGCCGGGGCCTATCCCGGTGCCGGTATCACGCTCGGCCCGGCGCTCACTTTTGGCTACATCGTCGGGCGACACGCTGCGACCGGCTCGAGGCAACGCCCCATTTCCTGATCCGCTGACTTCGTCGTTCTTCCCGCTATAGCGTTTTCGCTCTTCTCGGAATTGCTCGAATGGAGCCGCCCGAAGTGCAAGAGCGGCTCCAGCCTGTCCTGAACAACCCGCTTGCGCAGGAGCTGCAGGCGGCAAGGGTGGTACCCAGGCCATTCAATCAGGACTCTGTAGCAATCGCAGATCGTCCTCCGAATGCGCGGAAGGCCTTATCAGCCTTCGCAGGACCACCACATGCGCGAAAAGTCGTAATCCCAGCTCTGCATGGGGACTTCCGCATAGCCCTGGAGGCAGGAGTGGGCGGCCATGCGCTTGAGCTGTGTGAGGAGCGGGATTTCCGCCACGTTTTCGTGCAGGCGAGCCTGAATGTCCTTGTAGATCGCGTTGCGCGCCGCTTCGTCGACCGTCGCGCGCGACTTGTCTATCATGGCGTCGATCTCGGGATCCTCGACCCAGGACATCGAGGACCAGGTTCCCGCCGCGCGCGAGTGGTATTGTACGAAAAGCACTGAGTCTGGCGACGGATAGGTTGGTCCGTAAAAAACCTGGGCCGTGTTGGGCGTCGTCTCCACCTTCGTTGCCAGTTCTGTGATGCGGTTCCAGGGTTCGGGCTGAAGGTCTACCTCGAAGCCGATGGTCTCCAGCGTCGATTTGAAAAGAAGCCCGATCTCCTCCTCGAATGCCGTGTTGGCGACGTAGGCGTGGCCGAGCTTGATCGGCTTGTCGCCGGCATATTTCGACTTGGCCACTTCTTCGGCGGCTTTCTCGAGGCTGTATTCGGGGGAGGGCAGTTCGTCCAGATGCGCTTCGGAGAACAGCGAGGAAAGAACGCTCTTCATCTCGCCGCCGGGATAGATCACCTCGCGGATGGTCGCATAGTCCAGCGCATAGGCGATGGCGCGGCGGATGTGAACGTCGTCCGTCGGTGCGATCTGGTTGTTGACCTTGAGATAGAAACCGGTCGCCGTGCTCGCCTCAATGAGTTTGTAATTGTCGAGCGCCTCGATGGCCTTGTAGGTCTCGGTGCTTTGATACTGGGAAGAGAGACCCAGTTCGCCGCGCTGGGCAAGGGCACGGACAGTGGCCTCGTCACGCGTGACGACGAAGCGCAGCTCGTCAATCGGACGCTGCCTGGCCCAGCCGGCGTGATAGTCCTCATAGCGTTGCATGATCATTTCGGCGCCACGGGTCCAGCCATTGAGTTTGTAGGGACCGGCGCCGGCGCTGTTTTCGGTAAGATAATCCTCGCCCCATTCGCCGTCCTGCTCCTTCATGACGTCGGAGTTGACGACGAGGATCAGCGGCGTGATGGAAATGAACGGCGCGTAGACGCGGTTGATCCGGATCTCCACCGTATGGTCATCGAGCGCCTTGACGTTCTCAGGATCGACAAGATCGGAGAAGAGATAGGCCGGACCCTCGTTCAGCGAAAGAAGGCGCTGCAGGGTATAGACAACATCCTTGGCCTCCACCGGGCTGCCATCCTGAAAGGTCGCATCCTGCTTCAGCTTGAACGTGTAGGTCTGGTTGTCGTCCGACACCTCCCAGCTTTCGGCGAGCTGAGGAACCACCTCGCCGCCGCTGCTCACTGTGGTCAGGCCGTCATAGAGGTTCACGGCAGCCATATATTCGGTGTAGTCGGTGATCTTTGCCGGGTCGACCGTACCGAAAATCTGCACAACGTTGACGACGAGCGAAAGCTTGTCCTGAGCCACAGCCGGCGCAGTCAACGCTGTGGTGGCAGCGAGAACCGCACCGGCCAGCGCATGTTTCAAAAGTCTCATTGTCCTGTTCCTCTTCTCTGGTTCCATCAATGTTGCGTCCTTCTCACCGGGACATCTGGTTCAGCGGCACGTAGTCATGCTCGTAGCCGAAGTATCGGGGCCCAACGAGCTCAAGCCCCTCGGGGGTCGACCATTGCGGATCACAGGCAAGCCCGATCATATTGACCGCCAGCCCGTAGCGAAGCTGCTCCGTGGTGACGGGAAGGCCGCCATCGGCGTCGAGCGCGCAGATCAGATCGGGTGTGACAGCCAGCAGGCCATCATCGTCGCGGCAGACCAGGAACTCGTTCTGGAATTCGACTTCAAAGGACCGTCCCTCGTCCTCGTCGATCCCCTTGAACAGAGCCTTGCCGCGGGCAAAGCCCCCGGCGGTTCGTCGGTCGATATCGACGACGCGGCCTGTAAACAGGCGCTTGCCGTCCAGGCGCTTCAAAAGGGCGGCCGCAGGATTGCGGCTTGCCTTGCGCTCCGCCGCCATCGTTTCGCCGATCTCCTTGATCAGCGACATGGTGCCGTGAAGGATGCTGCGTTTCACCTCGGCCCCGCTCATGGGATAGAGCGCGACAAGCGCAGCGCCACCCATCTCCACGGTCTGGCAACGCGCCAGCCTTTCAGTCCAGCGGTTGGAAATCGCGTTGATGACGGAACTGTTGCCCTTGTCATCGGCGAGTACCATGGGCGTTGCCGAAACGCCGTGTATGGTCAAAGTCACCATCTGCAATTCGGGGAATGCCCGCCCCATCCCGTCGCCATCCACCAGCGGAAGGCCGGTGGCCGCTGCAACGGCGTAGGGAATGGTGGAATTCAGGCCGCCGGCCTCAATGCAGATGAGGGCATCGGCCTTGCGGCCCAGAAAGGTCTCGAGCTGACTGAGGGCCTCGCGCGCCTCATCGCCATTGGGCAGTTTCTCGACCATCACGGTGGGCGCCCCCATCATGCAGACGGGGATGCAGAGCGCGTCATCTGGCAATTCGTCGGCCGAAACGACATTGACGGGACCATGCCGGGCAATAACCTGCTTGGCCATAAGCTTGCCGATATAGGGGTCGCCGCCTCCGCCGGTGCCGAGAAAAGCGCCGCCAAGAGCGATGGCGTCCATATCGTCTGCGGTTACGGAAAAAGATGTCATTCTGACCCTCCCGTGTCATCCGCACTCATCGGCTTGAAGGTAATGTCATCGAAGCCGAACCCCTTCGGGCCGACAACATCGAGGGCCTCAGGACTGCGCAGCAGCGGGTGGCAGGGAAGGGCGAGCACGGCCACGCGCTGGCCGTAGCGCAGCATCTCGGTCGAAATGGCCTCGCCGCTATCGGCGTCAAGAACAACGATCAGGTCGGGAACGATCACCTCGATCTGCCCGTTGCGCGAAAAGATCAGGAACTCGTTCTGAATGTGAATGGAAGCCTGGTCGCCTTCGTAGCTGTCGAAACCCTGGATGATCGCCTCTCCGCGGACGAAGCCGCCAGCCAGTTGACGTTTGAGATCGACGATCTTGCCGCGGAACACCACCTCACCACGCTCGGCCTGACAGATCGCCTCGACCGGATCACGGTGTTCGCGCCGTGCGTCAAGAACCGCGTTTCCAAGTGAAATCGCCTTGCTGTAGGAATGCGGAATGGCATAACGCTTGATGAATTCGCCGGACATCGGCGCGCTTGCCAGCGTTGAGGCCCCGCCCTGTGAAACCACGCAGGCCCGCGCCATTCGTTCATGCCAGAGCTCGGATATGGCATGGTCGAAGATCACCACATTGCCGTGGGGATCGCACATCACGCTCGGGGTCGAGCGATGTCCGTAGATGGCGTAGGTGGTCATCTGCATTTCCGGAAATGCGCGTCCCATACCGTCGCAATCGACCACGGGCAGGCCGGCAACCGCAGCGGCAATCAATGGCTCCATGGAGTTCTGGCCACCGATCTCCTCACAGGCAATGGCATCTACCTTGACGCCAAGCCGTTCTTCGAGAGCCCGCACGCAGCGCAACCCTTCGCGCCCCTCCTTAATGCGTTCGTGCGAGACCAGCGGTGCGCCGATACCACCCATCGCGACGATGCGGGCTTCGTCGGGGACGCTTTCCAGGGGGATGATTTCCATGACATGGCCATCGCGCAGGGCCTGGCGCACCCGCAACTTGCCGATATAGGGATTGCCGCCGCCGCCTGTGCCGAGAATACCGGAGCCGATCTCCAGCGCCTCGATCATCTCTTCGTCAAGGCGCCACCTGCCGTCTGCACGATCAAGCATCATAGCCTCCCATCTCGCCGACGACCTTGACGTGAATGCGGGTCGCATTTCCGGGCAGATAGGCCAGTGGCACATCTTCGCGCTCGATGGTCTCGATTGTGTCGGCAACGGCACCGGAGCGGATGGCCTTTTCGCGCGCCTCGTCCTCGGCCTGCTTGAGGCAGATTTCGCGCGTCAGTCCTTTCTCCAGCGAGAAGATGCGGTCGACCTCTCCGCTGATCTGCGCGATGGCAGCTCCAACGGCATTGGCCACGGCGAAGTTTTCCGGCCGGATGACCTTCAGGTCGCCGATCTGCTCCGGCATCAGAATCGAGCCACCGCCGACCGCTATGACGGGCACGGGATCCGGAGAAAGACGTGTGCGCTCGATGGCTCGCTCCAGCATGCTGGTCATTTCGGCGCGGGCTGCTTCCAGCAGAGCCGGGTCGAGACCGGCGACCCGGGCCGGGTCGCCCACCTTTGCTTCGCCTCGGGCCACGGCAATATCGGTCGTGGTAAGCGTATCGCCGCCAAAGACGCGGGCTTCTCGCGTGATCCGGTAGCCGACAGATTGCGGTCCCACGGTGATCCCGTCGCCCGTCTCGCGCACGAGCGACCCGCCGCCCAGTCCGATGGAGAATACGTCGGGCATGCGAAAGTTCGTGCGTACCCCGCCAATATCGACCACCGTGGCCGCCTGCCGAGGGAAACCATGCTGAAGTGAACCGATGTCGGTGGTGGTGCCGCCGATGTCCACGACAATGCCGTCGCGCACGCCGGTAAGGAACGCGGCGCCACGCATGGAATTGGTCGGACCCGATGCGAAGGTGAGTACGGGGAAGCGCTTCACGGTTTCCGCACCCATCAGCGTGCCGTCATTCTGCGTGATGAAGAACGGGCAGTGGAGACCGGCCGATTTCAGAGCGCCTGCAAAGGCTTCCACCGTTCGCGTGCTGAGCTGAAGCAGGCTTGCATTCATGATGGCAGCGCTTTCGCGCTCCAGAAGGCCGATCCGGCCGATTTCGCTGGAAAGAACCACCGGAATGTCGGGGCATTTCAACAGGAGCCGCTTGCGGGCTTCTTCTTCCATATGCGCATTGATCGGCCCGAACACGGATGTGATTGCCACAGCGCCGATACGCTTTGCATTGATATCGTCGGCGATCCGGTCGATTTCTTCGAGGTCCAGGGCAGCGAGCTCACGTCCATCGAATTCATAACCACCGCGCACCAGATAGCCGTGTCCGCCGACTGCCTCGCGCAGATCCCCGGGCCAGTCTACCATCGGGGGCAGGCAGGCGGTTGCCGGCAGTCCGAGACGAATGGCAGCTACAGGGTTTACATGCCTCCGTTCGATCACCGCATTGGTGAAATGCGTGGTGCCGATCATGACCGTGGAGATTTTCGAGCGGTCAACGCCAGCCCTGGATATCGCTGCTTCCATAGCTTCGCGCACGCCGGAGGTGACGTCCTCGGTGGTCGAGGCCTTGACGCCGGAAAGCACATTGCGGCCCTGCATGATCACCGCATCGGTGTTCGTGCCGCCAACATCGATCCCTAGACGATACATAGTTCTGGTCCTGCCTTTCTGATCGGTTCTCAGGCCGCGGTGTCGACGAGGTAGCGCCGTCGCTCCTCATCGCTCACGCGGGGTTTGTGGGCTTCTTCTTCGTCGCTGATCACCGGTACGGCGGCGATAAGTGCTCGGGTGTATGGGTGCTGCGGATCCTGGAAGAGCCTGCGTGGTTCACCCGCCTCGACGATCTCGCCTCGCAGCATGATCGCGATCTGGCTGCAGAAATTGCGCATTAGCGACAGGTCGTGCGAGATGAAGAGATAGGTAAGCCCAAGTTCCTCGCGCAGACGTGTCAAAAGCGCGATGACATTCTTCTGGACCGAGACGTCGAGTGCGGAGGTCGGTTCATCCAGAACAATGATCTCGGGGTCGGCAGCGAGCGCGCGGGCGATGGCCACGCGCTGTTTCTGCCCGCCGGAAAGCTCGTGTGGATATTTGCCGATATAGCTGGCGGGGAGGTCAACCAGGCCGAGAAGCTCGGTGATTCGGCTTTCCAGCGCCTTGCCGCGGAGCCCCGCGAAAGCCAGCGGGACGGTAAGTGTTTGTCCGACCGTCCGTTTCGGATTCAATGAGGTGCCCGGGTTCTGATAAACGATCTGGATCTTGCGCCGGAAGGCTTCGCTGCCGCGTTCGTCGGCGACCGGTTTTCCATCCACGGTGACGGTGCCGCGGGACGCGTCAATGAGCCCCATGATCATGCGTGCCACGGTGGTCTTGCCTGAACCGGATTCGCCAGCCAGACCGAAGACCTCGCCGCGTCGCACTGAAAGTGTCACATCCGATACGGCAACGTGCCGCGTGCGCCGACCGATCAGTGGCTTCTGCTCGAATATCTTGGTGATGCCCTGCATCTCCACTATGGGATCAGCGTTCGCAGGTTTCTGGTCTTCGACCCTCGCGCCGTACAGCGGCGGGATCGCATCGAGCAGTTCACGCGTATAGGCCTGACGCGGACTGGAGAAGAGTTCGCCCAGCCTTCCGTGTTCGACGATTTCACCATGGCGCATCACGTAGACATCGTCGGCCATCTGCCGCACGACGCCGAGATTGTGGGTGATCATCAGGAGAGAGAGGCCGTTTTCGTCGACGAGACGGTTGATCAGCTTCATGATCTCGTCCTGCGTCGTCACGTCGAGCGCGGTGCCTGGCTCGTCGGCGATCAGAAGTTCGGGCTGATGCAGCAGGGAAAGTGCGATTAGCACGCGCTGGCGCATGCCGCCGGAAAGCTGGGATGGATAGGCGGAAACGATACGCTCCGGATCATTCAACTGAACGCGGCGCAGAACCTCGAAAATGCGCTTCCGGCGTTCCGATGGGCTCGTCCTGTGTCCGAGTCGCCGGTCCGCATGGTAGAGCACATCATCAAGATGCCTCCCGATCTTGAAGACCGGGTTGAAGGAGGAGAGCGGGTCCTGCATGATGACGGAGAAGGCCGTGCCTTTGAGCGCGTCACGTCGTGCTGCCGGCATTGTCAGCACATCGTCGCCACGGAAATGAATCGATCCGCCTTCCACCCGTGCGTTGCGCGGCAACGTTCCAAGGATGGCTTTGCTGGTGACCGATTTTCCCGACCCCGTTTCCCCGATGAGCGCGACGCGACCACCCTGCGGGATCATCAACGACACATCCCGCAACACGTGGTGACGGCGGCCATAGGTCTGGAAGGCAACATTCAGACCGGAAACATCAAGAAGCGCGGTCATCGTCATACCTCCACGTCGAACATGTCGCGGAGCCCGTCGCCCAGCAGGTTGAAGCCGAGGGTGGCGTAGAAGATGGCGAAGCCGGGAGCCAGAACGCCCCACCACATTTCCGGCAGGAACTGACGGCCGTCAGCCACCATGGAGCCGAGGTCTGGGGTCGGGGGTTTCACTCCCAGGCCCAGAAAGGAAAGCGTGGCGCCGAAGAGGATGACGAATGCAGCGTCCAGTGTCGTCTTGACGGAGATGACAGAAATGCAATTGGGGAGAATCTCCCGCGTCAGGATATGCCAGTGACTTGCACCGGCAAGCCGCGCTGCCTCGACAAAGTCTTCTGCGGCGATGGATTTGGAAACGCGATAGACAAGCCGCGCATGCCACGTCCACCAAAGGAGCGTGATGGCGATCATCGCGTTGACGAGATTGGGCTCCAGCACATTTCCGATCGCCAGTGCCATCACGAGGGGCGGAATGGCCAGCATGACATTGGTTAGCCCGCTGATCAGCCGTTCGGTCCAGCCGCCGAAATAGCCGGCCGCAAGGCCAAGCGCCGCACCAAGGGGAACAGCCACCGCCAAAACGCCGAAGACCAGCAAAAGGGAAACCCTGAAGCCGAATATCACGCGGGTCAGGATGTCGCGCCCGACCTTGTCGGTGCCAAGCCAGTGCGTCAGGTCGGGCGATCCATGGCGGGCGCGGAAATTGACGGCCGCGCCCACATGATCGGGATAGGGCACGATCAAAGGTGCGAGCACCGCCAGCAGCAAAACGGACAGCACCATCAAAGCCCCGATGACGGCGGTTGGGTTGCGTGTGAAGCGATACCACGCCATGTAGCGCGGCGTGAGAGCTTCGAGTTCGGGCGGCCTGCCGGAGGTCATGAGCGCGCCCCTTTCAGTCGAAGGCGCGGGTCGACCATGAGAAGGATGATGTCGATGACGATGTTGGCGACGATGAAGAACAGGCCCGAGAGGAGAACCACACCCATCACGGCATTCAGATCCTTCTGCAGGATGGCGTTCAATCCGTATGAAGCGAACCCGCCCCAGGAGAAAACGAGCTCGACCACAAACGCATTGCCAATAAGCGAAGCGAATTCGAGGCCCATGATCGTGAGCGGTGCGATGGAAGACAGCTTTAGAAGGTAGCGAAAGACGATAACCCGGTCAGGAACACCAAAGGACTGAAGCGTAAGGACATGATCGCGGCGCTGGTTTTCGATCATGGCCGAGCGCGTGATGCGGGTAATCTGACCGATGCCGGACATCGCCAGCGCGAGCGCAGGGAAAAGTATGCGCTGAAATGCATCCACGAACACGTCGAAACGTCCGTGGATCAGCGAATCGACAAGAAGCAGGCCGGTTGGTCCTGTGGGGGCGGAAAGGGCATGATTCATCCGGCCGATAATCGGCCAGTCGGTCAGGAAGTACGCTGCAAAGAGCTGAAGAAGGATGGCGAAGAGAAAGCTGGGCATCGTCACGCCGACGATGGAGAACAGCCGCCCCGTATTGTCGATCCAGGTGTTTCTATAGCGCGCCGTAATGACGCCCAGTGGAATCGCCAGCACTGCCATCAGGATCACCGTGACGAGAACAAGTTCCAGCGTTGCCGGAAGCAGGCTCGCGATTTCGGTGCTGACGGGACGGCCCGAGATCAGGGAGCGTCCGAGGTCACCCTGCACAGCGTTGGTCACGTAACTCGCATATTGCTCGAACAGCGGCCGATCCAGGCCCATCTCTGTGCGCATCGCATCGACCTGTTCCTGGGAAGCACTGGGACCCAGCGCGATACGCGCGGGGTCGCCCGGTACAACGCGTGCAAGGATGAAGATCATCAGCGAAAGTACGAACAGCACGCCGACGAAGCCGGCTATGCGTTTGGCGAATGTGTAGAGATAGTTCTCCTGCATGCAGCCTTGATCCCCGAAACGCCACACCTGAGGCGGTGCGATCTTTGTTTGGAGTATCCTGCGGCTGCGAGGCGTCCTATCGCAACGCCTCAAGAGTCTAGGTTTTGATCAATCTGGTATAGGTTTATGCTTCAAAGCCACCCGAGTGAGCGCGCCGCTGCGACGGCTTCTGCACGACGCCGGCAGCCCATCTTCCGATAGGTGTTGGTGAGGTGAAACTTGACGGTCACTTCCGAAAGACGCAGCTGTCGGGCAACGAATTTATTGGTGCCGCCTTCGGCCACCAGCCGCAGCACTCGCAGTTCCTGCGGGGTGAGCACCGTTGAGTTGGTTTCGCGTCCCGGTGCAAAACCGTGCAGTTTGCGCAGTATTGCACGTCGCTCGGCGGTTGAAATCACCTGTGGGCCCACCCGTTTGTCGTCCACCAGCGCATCCACCAGGCCAATATCGCCGAGCAGATGCGTGATGACGCCAATGCGGGCAAGTTCGTCCAGCAGCGCTGCGAACAGGTGGCGAGCACGGGTCATGTCGCGGTGAACCCGTGCCAGGTATGCTGCCCAGAGCCGCAAGCGCCCCCGATCCCTTTCGCCGATGTGTTCATTGCGCAGCAACGCTTCTACCTGGGCGCGCAGGAGAGGCCTTCGCGGCAGGTGCTGTATGAGGTGGCGCAGCCAGGCCATGGCAAGTTCGATTTCGTTCGGATCGACGAGCCGTGACAGTGCCTCTTCCGCTGTTTCCACCCATGTCAGGTTGATGCGCGACTGAATAGCCATGAGCCGGTCTGCCGCTGCCTGCCAGCGATTGGCATTCTGCAGCAATTCGACCTCACGCATGGTGATCGCCGTGTTGAACCGCCGGGAGCGCCATTCCTGCACGCGCCATTTGTCTAGAAAGCTGATGGCGGCACCTAGCCCCACCTGACGGCTGACCACCTGCGAACAATAGACGAGCGCAAGCTCAACCACCGCCGGCCAGATTTCCCCATAGGCGAATTTGTCGAATTCCTCAGCCACGAAGCGAACCAGATGATCCGGTTCGCCTTTCTCATATGCCAGAACGCCTTCAAGCAGGGACATGAGCCGCCTGTCGGCCGGGACGCCGAAAGGAACGCGGTCCAGGGCCTCACGCGCTGCCTGCACCCGGTGCTCGGCTTCCGAAAGCATGCCGCGCTGGAGAGAAAAGACGACGCAGTGAAGCTCGATGTAGAAAACGAGCAGATGCGCCTGCGCCTGCTGATAGTGGTAGAGTGCGCGTTTGGCGATGTCCTCGGCCTCGTTCAGTTCCCGTCGCTGCAGGCAGACTGATAGCATTGCATTGTAGAAGCTGCCGCGGTGCAGATGATCGTCGATGGGGAACTCCGCCAGCATGTCGAACAGCTTTTCACGCAGATGGTTGGGAATGGGCTGGTCTTCATAAATCGCCATGAGAAAGCGGAACTGACGCACTGCCAGCGGGTAGCTCTCGCGCCTGGATATGACGGTATCAAGACTGTGCATCTCATCGCCGAAATGCTGCACCATGAGATATCGGGCGTGGGTTACGTTGCCGGCCTTGAGCGCGTGCATGGCGAGCGCCATCGTCAGTGTCTCCTCGGCATCTACCATTGCCCTGGGGAACCGGTTCAGGACATCGAGGCAGGCGTCGTTTCCATGGAAATGAATGAAATAGACGCCGCCATTCTCCTCGAACAGCGCAAGCGCGCGCCGATGATCACCTTGTTCCTGCGCGGCCACGATCTGTACGCAGGTCCCGGTTCCGGAAAGCGCTTCGTCACCGTCCTGCACAACGACGCTCTTAAGTTGCGTGAGCACATTCCGGTCGGCGACAAGCGTGCCGTCTTTGTCATGGTAACGGAATGTGCGAGGGAGTTTTCTGGCCAGCCTGCGTGCAGCCCCGCGCTCGCGGCTCGTGATGACAAGAGACCCCTGATACCCATCGGCCAGCCGATACACGAGTGCCCGCTCGTCCTGAGGAAGCAGGTTGACAAGATCGGCGAGGAGATCAGGCAGCGACGAACGCATGCACAGCGGTATAGCCTCGACACGCGATTCCACAAAGCGGTTGTGTCAATGGCATCAAAAGTTGAGGCGCATCCACAGCAGGTAGCAAGATGAAGCTATAGCTGTGCGCCCCGGAATTCACCGGTCGATTCCATGCTCGAACAGCCGGTGAAGTCGCCGGTCACCGGCTTCCTTCAGTTTGGGGTAGATCTCGGCTCCGGTCCTCTTCGATCGGAATGCCACCCGCAAATTTCAGGTCGGACACCCGCCGGTTCGATATCAGAGGCCTTGCCTGCCTTTGTCGTGCGCCTTACGCTTTGTTTGGAGAAATGGGGTGGCCTATGCGACATGCGCGACCTTGCCGATGGTTGAGGTGCCTCGCCATTCTGAGCCTGTTTGTGCTCGGCGCTCATGAAGCGGGGGCGGAGGAGAAGTCTGAAGAGACCGAGAAAGACAGACTGATCGCCTCTGTCTGCAACCTCGTCGAGACGCATGCCCGGGAAAACCGCTTAGAGCCCGCATTTCTGGCCAGGCTCCTCTGGAAGGAGAGCCGCTTCAACCCCAATGCCGTGAGCCCGAAGGGGGCTGAAGGGGTGGCGCAGTTCATGCCGGGCACCGCCGCGCTCCGCGGGCTGGACGATGCGTTCGATATCGAAAAGGCAATCCCGGCTTCGGCTGCCTATCTGGCGGAACTGAAAAGGAAGTTCGGAAATCTCGGCCTGGCTGCCGCCGCGTACAACGCCGGAGAGGCGCGTGTATCACGCTGGCTTGAGAAGGGTGGCTTCCTGCCGCTGGAAACCGAGAACTACGTGATGGCGATCCTGGGTGCGCCAGCCGACACGTTTTCGGATCGTAAGCCGGCCGCCAGCATCGAACCGCTTCACCCGGAAAAGACGTTTGATGCGGCCTGTCGTGATCTGCCCGTCTCAGCGCGTGCCGTCATGGCCATGACCAGTGTTCATACGCAGCCATGGGGCGTGCAGGTTGCGGGGCATTTTCGCCGTGATGTGGCGATCAGACTGTGGCAGATGGTGCTGCGCAGACATGCGACGCTTCTAAAAGACTACGAGCCGGTCATCACGCGGGTCCGTTCGTCTCGGGGATGGCGTGGAATCTATGCAGTGCGCATCGGTGCGGACAGCCGCCCGGATGCCGTTCAGGTCTGCCAGCGGTTCCGCAGGGGCGGCCTGCCATGCGTTGTCCTGCGCAACAGATAGCGTGGTTTTCCAAAGCAGTGTCGGCTGACCGGAACCAATGAAGCGGTAAAGAAAAAGGCCCGGAGTGACTTCCGGGCCTTTGTCAAAGTGATTTTACGAGCATTAGCTGTTGTTCGATGCCGAACGGCTTACCAGCTCCGGACGGCCATCTGCGCCAACAACATAAATCTCGAGATAATCTTTTCCGTTCGAAGTAAATTGGTGCTGAAGAACGGAGCCGACCGGCGTCTTGCTGAGTGTGGACTGGGAGGGTCCATCAAAGTTGATGCTACCTTTAATAGGCTCAACAGCAAAAGCGGGAGCGGCAACGAAGGAAGAAATAACGAGGGCAGAAAGAACAGTTTTCATTTTCAATACTCCTGATAGCTTTCAACAAGCCATTCACATTTCCGTCAAGGAATATGTGATATTACTATCAGCATGGGGTTATTCCCTTGCTGGTTCCTCATTTAGGGAGTGCCTGTTCGTTTCGTCAGATCGAAAATTTGAAACAGAGCGTTCACAAATGCTGGAATGTTACGATCTGCACTTTCCCTCAGGGCAGGCTTGCTTCGGCGCGCGCACCCGCGGCGGCGTCGGCTGATTGGCGCAGGTCACTCTAAGAATGGACATTCGTATTGACACCAAAACAGATGTTCAATAAGCCTCGGACCGAGGAAACGTCCATCTGGGAGAGTGGTCAGAAATGTCTGCCAACGTTGCGCTTACCGGCCTTGCCCGGGATCTCGAGGATCGGGCCAAGTCCGGCAAGCCGATCCGTATAGGCCTTGTGGGGTCGGGCGAAATGGGTACCGATATCGTCACCCGCGTCGCACATATGCCCGGCATTGAAATCGGCGCCATTTCGGAGCTGAACCTGCCTGCGGCAAGCCGCGCCGTGGATATCGCCTATCAGGAAGAAGGGCACGCAAAGGAAGCGGACACGCAGTCCGCAATGACCGCGGCGATGGAAGCCGGCAAAGTTGCCGTCACCAACAATGCCGATCTTCTTCTCGAGAACGATCTCATCGACGTCGTGATCGACGCGACCGGTGTTCCGGCCGTGGGTGCTGAAATCGGTCTCCGGGCCATGGAGCACGGCAAGCATCTCGTCATGATGAATGTCGAGGCTGACGTTACCATCGGTGCGTATCTGAAGAGCGAAGCCGACCGCCTGGGCGTCACCTATTCGCTTGGCGCTGGCGACGAGCCGTCCTCCTGCATGGAGCTGATCGAGTTCGTTTCGGCCATGGGGCATCCCATCGTTGCTGCCGGCAAAGGCAAGAACAACCCGCTCAACATCGATGCGATTCCGGACGACTATGCCGAGGAAGCAGCGCGCCGAAACATGAATGTGCGCATGCTGGTCGAGTTCGTCGACGGTTCCAAGACCATGGTCGAGATGGCGGCCATCGCCAACGCCACCGGTCTCGTGCCGGACAAGCCGGGCATGCATGGTCCCAAGGCGACGCTGGACGAATTGTCCTCCGTGCTGGTGCCGGAAATGGATGGCGGTGTGCTGTCGCGCGTTGGCGTGGTGGATTACTCCATCGGCAAGGGTGTAGCGCCCGGCGTCTTCGTTGTCGCCGACATGTCGCATCCGCGCATTTCCGAACGCATGGAAGACCTGAAAATGGGCAAGGGCCCTTACTTCACCTTCCACCGTCCCTATCACCTCACCTCGCTTGAAGTGCCGCTCACCTGTGCCCGTGTCGTTCTCTACGGCAAGCCGGACATGGTGCCGCTGGACAAGCCGGTTGCGGAAGTCTGCGCCGTCGCCAAGAAGGACATGCAGCCGGGCGAGACGCTCGATGCGATCGGTGAGTACTGCTACCGCGCATGGATCATGACGGTGCCGGAGGCGCGAGCTTCCAGGGCGATCCCCTGCGGTCTGCTTCAGGGCGGCACGGTCACCAAGGCCATCAAGAAGGGTGAACTCATCACGTCCGACAACGCTGCCCCGCCGGCCGGTTCCAAGATCGCCGAGCTGCGCGCGCGTCAGGACAAGCTCGTTTACGGCTAGATCGCCGCACGCCCGTTCGGGCGCACACGGACGATCTGATTTATTGATGGAGCATTGGACCGAAAGCCGGTTCCCGCTTTTCGGTCCAATGCTCTAGACAGGAGCGTAAATATGTCGGCCACGGCCAAAAAGAGCGCCTCGAAAACGGATGGCGCCAACCAGCCTTTCATCTACAGGCAGTTCGATCAGGAAAAGCTGCGCGATGCGCTGCGCAAGATGTATCTGATCCGCCAGTTCGAGGAAGGCGCAGAAGAAAGCTACATGCGTGGCCTGATCCACGGCACAATGCACCTGTCCATCGGTCAGGAAGCAAGCGCCGTCGGCATCTGCCTCGGCCTTTCTGACGAAGACCAGATCACCTCCACGCACCGTGGCCACGGCCACTGCATTGCCAAGGGTGCGGATGTCTCGCGCATGTTCGCCGAGTTCTTCGGCAAGACCACCGGCTATTGCCGTGGCCGTGGTGGCTCCATGCACATCGCCGATGTGTCGACGGGCAATCTCGGCGCAAACGGCATTGTCGGCGGAGGTCTCCCGATCGCCGTTGGTGCTGCCCTGACCGCCAAGAAAATGAAGACCGGCAATGTTGTCGTCTGCTTCTTTGGCGATGGCGCAAACAATGAGGGCGCGTTCCACGAGGCGCTCAACATGGCCGCCATCTGGAAGCTTCCGGTCGTCTTCGTCTGCGAGAACAATGGCTACGGCATGTCCACCTCCGTTGCCCGTGCGACGGCGGTTCCCAACATCGCCGACCGCGCCGCCGCCTATGCAATGCCAGGCGTGATCGTCAACGGCAATGTCGTGTCGGATGTGGCCGAGGCCATGCACGAGGCGACCGAGCGCGCACGCAATGGCGAGGGACCGACGCTCATCGAGTGCAAGACCTATCGCTATCGCGGCCACTCCAAGAGCGACCGCAATCGCTACCGCACCAAGGAAGAGATCGAAGAGTGGATGACCGAGCGCGACCCGATCGAGGCGTTTGAAGCCGAGCTCGTCGAGTTCGGTGTCATCGACGCCGACGGGATCGAAGCGATCCGCGAGTCCGTTCGCAAGGAAATCGAAGCAGGTATCGAGTTCGCCAAGGAAAGCCCGATGCCCGAAGTCGCCAATCTTGAGAAATACGTCTACACGGAGCAGGCCTGATGGACGCGCAAGTCGAGACAGCCACGCGTGAACTGAGCTACGCGCAGGCCATCCAGGAAGCCATGGCCATTGCCATGGAGCGCGATGAGCGCGTGTTCCTCATGGGCGAGGACATCGGCGTCTATGGCGGCGCTTTCCAGGTCACCGGTGATCTGGTGGAACGCTTCGGCCCCGAGCGCGTCATGGACACGCCGATCTCGGAGCTGGGCGGCGCTGGCGTCGCAGTCGGTGCAGCCGTGACTGGCATGCGTCCGATCTTCGAGTTCCAGTTCTCCGATTTCGCGACGCTCGCCATGGAGCAGATCGTCAACCAGGCCGCCAAGATGCGCTACATGCTGGGCGGCGCCGTTTCGGTGCCGGTCGTCATGCGCTTCCCGGCCGGTTCCGGCACGGGCGCTGCCGCGCAGCACAGCCAGAGCCTCGAGGCATGGCTCGGCCATGTGCCAGGCCTGAAGGTGATCCAGCCGTCCACTCCGCACGATGTGAAGGGCATGCTGCTCGCGGCCATCGAGGATCCCGATCCGGTGATGATCTACGAGCACAAGCTCCTCTACAAGATGAAGGGCGAAGTGCCGGAAGGCTATTACACCGTGCCGATCGGCAAGGCTGCCGTTCGTCGCGAGGGCGCTGATCTCACCATCGTCGCCACGTCGATCATGGTGCACAAGTCGCTCGACGCTGCAAAGCAGCTCGCCGAAGAAGGCATCGACGTCGAGGTCATCGACCTGCGCAGCATCCGTCCGATGGATCGCCAGACGATCATCGACAGCGTGTGCAAGACGTCCCGCCTGATGTGCGTCTATGAGGGTGTGAAGACGCTCGGCGTCGGCGCAGAGATTTCGGCGATGATCGCCGAGAGCGAGGCCTTCGATTATCTCGACGCACCGGTCGTCCGTCTGGGCGGCGCGGAAACGCCGATCCCCTACAATCCGGAGCTGGAAAAGGCGACGGTTCCGCAGGTCGACGGCATCGTCAAGGCGGCCCGCGATCTGGTTACGGGAGCGCGCTGACATGGCTGTTGAAGTCATCCTGCCCAAGGTCGACATGGACATGTCGACCGGCCGCATTTCTTCCTGGCTTGTCGAGGAAGGCGCGACCGTGAAGAAGGGCGATCTCCTGTTCGAGATCGAGACCGACAAGGCGGCCATGGAGATCGATTCTCCTGCCGCCGGCATCGTGCGCAACATCACCGGCAAGGAAGGCGTCGACATTCCGGTTGGTCAGGTTGTGGCGTGGATCTATGAAGAAGGCGAGGCCGTGGCCGATGCGCCGGCTTCTGCCCCCGCCGAAGCTGCGGCCGAAGCGCCCGCAAAGGCGGAAGGGCCGGCCCCCGTTGAGGCCGCCGCACCCGTCGCCGCTGTTCCGGCAGCGACTGCGGAAGCATCCTCCGGCGTCCGCGCCTCTCCGCTCGCCCGCCGTCTGGCGAAGGAAGCGGGGCTCGACCTGTCCGCCATCGCCGGTTCTGGCCCGAAGGGCCGGATCGTCAAGGCCGATGTGGAAGCCGCCGGCAAGGATGGCGGTGCGAAGGCAGCCG